>NZ_CAAGSW010000002.1:300000-516161 GCF_900774055.1 Methanococcoides sp. AM1
ACTCCCACTCATGACTAAATGTTTGAATGTCAAGATTTAAATATCTATTCAGAAGGGTTGAAGAAAAGTAGGTTAAAATACAAAGGTAGAATCGGATCTGATGATAAGGTCGAATCAGATGTGATAAGGTACTATACTATGTAAAAAAAGTGTATAAAGGCATGTTCGGGACGGCAAAGGACCCCCCTCATAAATACCTTCTCTCGGGTTATTATTTTACGAATTCTTCGACAGCATCAACGATCTTATTGAAGGTCTTGTACCACTCGGAATTGCCTTTGATGTCCTCGTGTACCTTTCCATTGTCACTTGTAGCTGCAACGTCTGTTTCTATGGGCAATGTGCCAAGCACTTTCACTCCAAAGTCCTCTGCTGCTTTTGATACTCCGCCTGATCCGAACACGTGAATCATCTCATCACAGTGTGGGCAGACAATGCCGCTCATGTTCTCCACCATTCCAATGACAGGAACTTCTATCATCTTTGCGAAGTTGAGTGACTTCCTGACACTTGTAAGTGCAACGTCCTGTGGTGTTGTGACCACAACAGTACCATCAAGGTTTCCAATGAGTTGTGCAATGCTCAGTGGTTCATCTCCTGTTCCAGGTGGCAGGTCGATGATCAGATAGTCCAGCACACCCCAGTCAACTTCTTCCAGGAATTGCTTGATAGCTCCCATCTTTGCAGGACCACGCCAGATCACCGGGGAATCATCGCTATCAAGGAGAAGTCCTACGGACATCACTTTCAGGTTATCGTTGACCTTTACAGGAACAATACCCTTTTCTCCTACAATTGGTCTCTGACCTTCCACTCCGAACATAGTTGGGATTGTGGGGCCGTGTATATCGCTGTCAAGAAGACCTATTTTGTATCCACGGTCTGCAAGTGTGGCAGCAAGGTTGGCGGAGACTGTGCTTTTTCCCACGCCACCTTTTCCGCTCATGACCATGATCTTCTTTTTTATACCTCTAAGATTGGTTACGAGCTTTGGTTCTTCTGGCTTTGCGTTAAGCAGACTTTCCGGTGATTGGATATTGGATGCCATTTTAGATCTCCTGTGATTATTTTTGAGTTACCAGAGGTCAGTTCTCTTCGTTCTGGTCTTTGATGCTGACATAGTTTCCGCCCTTGATCTCTATTGCTTTGCCTGTGGTCAATGCAAAGGCTATCTTCTTTCTTGCACTCTTAAGATCTTCCCAGAATGCACGCCTTGAGATCCCCATTTGCGTGGCTGCTTCCTGCTGCTGGAGCCCTTCGTAATCCACAAGTCTTAATGCTTCCAGTTCTTCCACTGCAACGGAGACTACCTCAAGCTCCGAAAGCGCAACTCCCCGTGGCTTAAAATAGAATTCTTCCGGGTTGCATTTCACCCTTCTGGGGCTTTTTGGTCTTCCTCTGCATGTCATAACATCGTATCTCCTCATATGTTAGCTTATATATAAGCAATTCCCACAATGCTTTTATATTTATTCTCATGTGTTCAAAATCGCTTTTTTAATTACATATCCGGCTCCACTTTTTTCTAAAAAGATAACAATGTAGGTCCCATAAGCAAAAGGCTATTATGTATTTTCACAATTATTGTATTAGAATTTATTGAGGAGATGCTGTATATGAATAAGGATATGCTGATGTGGGACGAGACCCTGTTCAGGGATGGTAGTGTTCTTGAACTGGATCATCTTCCTGATCATTTCTCGCACCGTGAAACACAGATGCAATCCCTTATGTACAGTTTACGCCCTGCTCTTCGGGGAATGCGTCCTCTCAACAGCCTCATCAGTGGTCCGCCCGGTACCGGAAAGACAACTACGGTCATGAAGGTTTTCGGGGAGATGAAAAAACACTCGGAAAATGTTGTTTTCGTAAAGGTGAACTGCCAGATGGACTCCACGAAGTTCGCTGTCATTGCAAGGATCTACAAGGCACTTTTCAAAGTATCTCCTCCTGCATCAGGAGTTGCATTCAGGAAACTCTTTGAAAAGGTAATGAACTTCCTTGTGGAAAATGAGAAGACACTGGTTGTCTGCCTTGATGATATCAATTATCTTTACCATGAAGGAAATGCTGACGATGTCATGTATTCCATGCTCAGGGCCCATGAACAGTTCCCGGGAGCAAAGGTGGGTGTGATCGCTATTGTGAGTGATACCGGAAAGCTTTACCAGTTCGACCCGAAGGTGAACTCGGTGTTCCTGCCGGAAGAGGTCGCTTTCCCAAGGTATGCGTATGATGAACTCCAGGATATCCTTGGCAGAAGGATCGATCTTGCATTCTTTCCGAATGTCGTATCCGATGAAGTAAAGGATGCTATTGTGGAATATGTTGATATGACTGGTGACCTCCGAGTGGGTATCGATCTTCTGAAACGCTCGGGCCTGAATGCCGAAAGACGAGCCAGTAAGACAATATCTGTTGAAGATGTGGAAAGTGCATATGAAAGCTCCCGTTTACTGCATCTTGGAAGGAGTATTATGTCCCTCACACCCGATGAGCGAACACTTTTGGAGCTTATCGCTAAGCAAAGGGAGTGTCAGACTGGGGATCTCTACAAGCTTTTCCATGAACAGACAGGTCTTGGATACACTCGTTTCTATGATATGCTCAAAAAACTCAATGATGCACGCTATGTTAGCACTGATTTTTCCGGCAAAGGAACTCGTGGTCGTACTCGTATCGTGAAACCAAGATACCAGCCGGAAGATATTCTCAAATGCCTTGAATGAAGGGGGTAGGAAGTTGGAGACAAGGACCAAAGTATGGCTGACAGAGGACGGAAAACATATAATCGGTGCTGGTAAGGTCAATTTGCTCAAAGCCATTGATGAAGAGCGTTCTTTAAGTAAAGCATGCAAAAAACTCGGAATGTCTTACAAACATGCCTGGCTTATCCTGAAGAAAATGAATGAGCGGGGAAACCAGGAGATCGTGTACACTGTCAGGGGTGGAAAGGATCAGGGTACTTTCCTGACCGAGTATGGTAAACAACTGATCGATGAATACGAGGCAAGTCGCACCTACATTGATGAAACGGTTGGTGATGACACCTCCTGGGAGAACATTGCCTTCAAACTGTCTGCCCGGAACAAATTGATCGGACGGGTGGTGGAAGTTGAGAAAGGTGACATTGTGTCCAAGGTAAAGATCGAAGTGGATCCTGCGATCCTGACGTCCATCGTAACATCAGAAGCAGTGGACAGGCTCGATGTAAAGGAAGGGGACGAATTGTTTGCCATCATCAAATCCACTGAGGTAATGCTGGCAAAACCTTCCCGGGTACCGCCTGAAAGTGAGGACTATTAAATGACTTCTATCAATATTATGTCATGGAATGTGAATGGTTTAAGGTCCATGGTGAAGAAAGGTTTTCTGGAATGGGTGGCTGAAGCCCAGCCTGATATCCTCTGTCTTCAGGAAACAAAAGCACAGGAAAGACAGCTTCCCACAAATCTGCGACATATCGATAGTTACATGCCCCATTTCTTTTCAGCAGAACGCAAAGGTTACAGCGGTGTTGCGGTCTATACGAAACTTCCTCCGGTAAATGTTGAATATGGTCTCGGAGAGAAGCGCTTTGATGCGGAAGGCAGGACTTTGATCGCAGAATTTGAGGATTTCGTTCTTTTCAACATATATTTCCCTAACGGGAAAGCTTCTGATGAAAGGCTCCAGTACAAGATGGACTTCTATGATGCATTTATGGAACGTGCAGACGGATTCAAGGATGAAGGCAGGAATGTTGTTGTCTGTGGTGATGTGAACACCGCTCACAAAGAGATCGATCTTGCACGACCCAAACAGAATGAGAAGTCATCAGGTTTCCTTCCTCAGGAGAGGGAATGGATAGATACTTTCCTTGACCACGGTTATCTTGATACTTTCAGGCTGTTCAATCAGGATACAGGACAATATAGCTGGTGGGACCAGAAGACGCGTGCAAGGGACCGTAATGTTGGCTGGCGAATAGATTACTTCTTTGCAAGCGAAAGCTTGAAAGATCGGATAACTTCAGCTTACATATTGCCGGATGTTATGGGTTCTGACCACTGTCCTATCGGGATTGAGCTGGATCTCGGTCAGTAATTTTTTGATATATTTGGTGACAATCAGGTCTGTATAGCTTCTGCTATCCAAAAGTATGTAAGAACTTATGTTGAGAGAAATAGTATGTGAAAAAGTCAGTTAGAAAGTAAGTGATCAATTATAATTATTAAAAAGAATTGTCGGGCGCATAATGCGCCCTTATGTTTGTTATTTTTTGAATTTACATCATTGGAGGCATTCCGCCGCCCATTCCGCCCATGCCACCTTCTGGCATTGGTGGTGCTCTGGTTGATGCAATGATGTCGTCGATCCTGAGGATCATGACTGATGCTTCAGCTGCTGAGTTGATTGCCTGGGTCTTTACCCTGAGTGGCTCAACAACGCCGTTCTCCCACATGTCGATGACAGTGCCGGTGTAGACGTTAAGACCAGCGGTCTTTATGCCTTTCTCGTGGTGTGAGCGCAGTTCAACAAGCATGTCTATTGGGTCAAGACCTGCGTTCTCTGCAAGTGTCCTTGGGATGATCTCGAGTGCTTCTGCGAATGCTTTGACTGCAAGCTGTTCCCTTCCGCTGAGTGTTGCTGCATACTCGTTGAGTCTGAGTGCAACCTCTACTTCAGGTGCTCCGCCACCAGCGACGAGCTCTTCATCTTCGATAGCTACAGCGACTACACGGAGTGCATCTTCGAGTGCTCTCTCGATGTTGTCGATAACGTGCTCTGTACCGCCACGGAGAAGGATTGAAACTGATTTTGGATTGACACAGCCGGTAATGAATACCATGTTGTCGCCACCGATCTTTCTCTCTTCGACAAGTTCTGCCTGTCCAAGATCGTCTGCGTTCATCTCTTCAATGTTGGTAACAAGCTTTGCACCTGTGGAGCGGACAAGTTTTTCCATGTCGCTCTTCTTGACACGCCTGACTGCAAAGAGACCTGCCTTTGCAAGGAAGTGCTGTGCCATGTCATCGATACCTTTCTGGCAGAATACGACGTTTGCGCCACTGTCGGTAATGCTGGTCACAAGGTTTCTGAGCATTGCCTCTTCCTGGTCAAGGAATGACTGGAGCTGGTCAGGGGATGTGATGGAGATCTCTGCATCGACTTCTGTTTCCTTAAGTTCGATAGCAGTGTTGAGGAGTGCGATCTTTGCGCCTTCTACCTTCTTTGGCATGTTAGCGTGTACCCTTTCCTTATCAAGGATCATACCTTCAATGAGCTCGGAGTCGTCGATACGTCCGCCGACCTTCTTCTCGATCTTTACGTTCTCGATCTCGACCTTGTTTCCGCCGTCCTGGTCGACGATGCTTGTGATTGCGTCTACAGCGATCTTGGAAAGTACTTCCTTTGATGCTTCTGCGCCTTTACCGGTCATTGCTGTGTCAGAGATCTTGGTAAGCATTTCCTTGTTGTCGCATGTGACATGCTTTGAAAGTGTTTTGAGGATCTCTCCTGCTTTTGTGGAGGCCATCCTGTAACCTGCTGCGATGATTGTTGGGTGGACATCCTGCTCGATCATTTCTTCTGCTTTCTTGAGGAGTTCGCCTGCAACGACAGCTGCAGATGTTGTACCATCTCCAACTTCATCGTCCTGTGTCTTTGCGACCTCGACGATCATTTTTGCAGCTGGGTGCTCAATGTCCATCTCTTTGAGGATGGTTGCACCATCGTTGGTGATAACTACATCTCCAAGGGAGTCTACAAGCATCTTGTCCATACCTTTTGGACCAAGTGTTGTTCTTACTGCTTCAGCAACTGCCTTTGCTGCCATGATGTTGTTGCTCTGGGCATCCCTGCCTCTAGTTCTCTGGCTACCTTCTCTTAAAATGAAGATAGGCTGTCCTGACATCTGTCCTGCCATATATTTTAACCTCCTATATTAAACATAGATCAATGTAACTACCTGTGTCTCAGGTCGTTTTTACATGTTTGTAGTTCTATATATAAGTTACTGATAACTGATTTTTCCTGACCTAATTTCCAGGCGATTCTAATTAAGCTTGTGACCTAATTCTTTCCATCTACAAAAAGCATCAGCTATCCGGTTAACGTGATGATGCTTCATTCGATCCAAAAAAAGATAGTCGGTCCCTTTCAAAGAGACCATTGTTAATAAAGGACTGCTCTTACAGCCCTGAAAAAGAGATACTTAGTTGACAATAGCCTTTGGTGATCTCTTAAGGAAACGCCTCTTTGCGCCGCCTGAGGTGAATCTCTGTGCAGGTCCTGGGTGTGCCTTAGCTCCAAAAGCTTTCTGCACTTTGATGACCCTTCCCTTTCTTCCTTTGACCTTTACCCATTCAATGCTGCCTGTTTTACCCATTATCAATCCTCGTTATGATTTTATGTTAATATTAATTTTAAGGCCCTGATGGCCTCTGATATCTATTATATTTGTAATTGGCACAAATGTGGATATTTGTGACCTGATAAATACAATGTTATAGGTTCCCTTTAGATGTAATGTTTATAGTTAAAGTTTACGGAACTTATGGGAACTTATGATGTGTGAAGAATGATTATTTCAGGTTCGCAAATTAAGCAATTGGATATAAAAAATAAACAAATATATCTATGTTCCTGTACATTTGTTTCACATGACCCTTGAGCCGGTTCACATTAAAGCCATTTCCAGTATGGTATCCCGCATAGATAGTTTATCGGAGGACGATGATCCGGAAAAGGCACCTGAACTTTTTGAACTTCTCAGTGAGCTGGAATATGACGGTAAGGTCGTTCTCAAGGCACTCGGAAAACTATTCCGTGCAAAAGTGGACATCGACTGCATGTCTCTTGCAAAAGACCCTTTTGAGAAGACATATTCCTGTGATAGTGGAAGTACCAATCCGATATCTTTCAACAGCGGTCTGTATGTGGACCTTTGCCATTGCAGTATTGCTTCAACACCTACGGATATCGATCTTCATTCAAAGTGGACCATGGTAATGTCAACGTACTCTCCCGGGACGGGCATGTTCATCGATACAACAGGGGGCTGGGATTACTTTGATGAAAATGAGGGTCGTGCATCCATCGTAAAGATAAGGCCCGGACTTCTTAAGAAAAGGGTTGATCGGATGGTGCACAATATTGCATTGTACCTGTCAGAATCAGAACATATTCTCTGGCTCATGGAAAAGTTCGATAAAGATGGATTTTTCATAATGGATGGCCCTATTTATCCGAAACAGTTGATGTACTGGATGGTAGTGGAATCCGATGAAGTGCAGATAAGGGATGATGACAATGCAAAACGGATCCTGCAGAATTATGTGGACATAATGGACCATCACATTGCTAACAGAAGACCTCTAATTGGCTTTGTGAAGAATCCGGAGGACATGCAGACAATGATAACTCTCCGGAAAAAATATTCTATGGGTGATCTTCCCTGGCTGAGGGATTCGCAGTTCTTCAAGAACGTGCTCTCACCGGGAAAGGACGAAGGAAAAGGTAGCAGGTGGATAACCTACACCAACTGGTTCCTGCAGCCCAATCAGTTCTATGAGAATATCATGGATAGCACTTCCCTTGTGCTGGATCCGGATCTAAATCATGAGTTTCCCAAAGAGGACTATGCTATCACATTTTTTATGATCTTTGTTCCTTCCATTGATGTTCTTTTCAAGATCGAATCCCCTTACGGGATAACAAAGGATGAGCAAATGCGGGACCTTATCACAAGGAAAGTTCTGCATGATATTGCTGTGAACGGCATCCCTATAACACTTTCAAAAGCAGATTCCCTTGCGAAGATAAGGATCCCGGAAAAAAAGCTGATCAAAGGCATGTTCAAAGGGCAGAAGATCGATACTATTTACAATGATGTGAGATGGGGTGAATCAATAGATGATCAATGATACAGACTTATTGGCTTATGCTTCAGACAGCGATTTCAGTGACGATACAAATGATACGAAGGGAATTTCGGAAAGCAGGCCTAATGCAAAAGGTTCTGAATTCGAGGAGTACGATGTTGGAGATCCTGTTGGCCTGAATGCCGAAGGTGCAGAGAATGCCTTTGGTATCATTACAACCGGCTTTGATCCCCTTGAGGTCACCGAATCCGGCTCAAGGATCGCAGGCTACATAACTACGGATCACAGGTCACAGGTGCGGCTGGGCACATATGTTATAGTACCTTATGAGAACGAACACCTCTTTGCACGTATCTGGAAACTCCAGTACCAGCAGCAGTTCGAAGTGGATGATGCTACCGAAATACATTCACGCAGGATGCTCAGGAGCAACACCACCGCAGAGCTGGATTACAAGTTCCTTGCCTACCTTGATCCTATATGCATTTTATACGAGCATGTGCCCGGGGACGTATCATCCCTTATGCGTCGCATGGCTGACCGGATTCCTCGACCTAACACTCCGATATTACCGGTAACTGAGAAACTGAAGATCCAGACCGGCCTGAACATTCCTCGTGAAGGTATCTTCCTCGGTCATCTGAGCGTAGGTGGCGAACTGGTGAGGACACATGCATCACCACCGACCGTGCCTTACTATCTGAGGAACGATTACTCTATGGGCGATCCGTTGATATTCAGGCACATGCTGGTCTGTGGAAGTACCGGTACCGGTAAGACCTTCCTCACAAAGAACATCCTGCGCCAGTTCATGAGCGAGGACAACAGGTATCAGGTGCGCGACAATGGTGATGGTGTAAAAAAGAACAAGAACCCGTGTCTTGTGATAATGGACCCTCAGGACGAGTATTCCCAGCTTCTGGAGGATAATCCTGAGCTTGTCTCTTCTGATGAACATAATATGAACTCAGAGAACGTGAGGTTTGGCGGTGTTCCTTCCACAAAGACCTTTGTGGCAAAGGTAGATGGGCAAAACTACAATGGCAGATCACGTGCCGAGCAGGCTGAATTCACAATACCTTTCGAGATGGTCAGGAGCAATTTCTGGTTGATCGCTGCAGCAGGACTTACTGAACTTCAGGGTATTGCTCTTGAACTTCTGCTTGAGGACTACTTCAAAAGACCCGGCACACATACGTATAACGGCTTTATCGAGCACATCGATGATGCAGGCGTGAGAGGGACCTATGTTGATAATGGCAAGGTCCACGAAGCATCCTATGATGGGATCGTAAGGAAAGTAAGGAATCAGGCTTTCAGAAGGGTCTTCGACCAGCCTGCAATTCCCATTACCGAAATGCTTGCTGATATCTTCAAAGCAGGGCAGATCTGTGTGTTCCCTACTGAGTACATCTCAAATACCAGAATACGTGATCTTATCACACTGACTCTGATGACCGTTGTTGTGGACAACAAATTGAACACTTCAGGCGATGCACTTGTCAAGGAAACACCTATCATCCTTGTGCTGGATGAAGCACACAGGTATCTTTCAAAGGGTGCCGGAGAACACTCTAAGCGCATAATCTCCAAGTTTGCAGATGCAGCCCGTCAGGGGCGTAAGGAAGGCCTGGGCCTGTTCCTTATCACGCAGGATCCTCAGGATATAGATGAAACTGTGTTCAAGCAGGTCAACAGCCGTGTGATCCTTAATCTTTCCAATGATGCCGCAATAAGTGCAATGAAGGTCAAAAAGGAATATGAAAAGCGTATCCCATATCTCAAGAAGGGACAAATGATAATTCAAAGTCCTGATAACAGCGATGTTGTAGAGGTCATAGGGCTTTCAAAGTGTGTTGTAAAGCATGTCTGAAAAAGGGATTTGAGGACTGGTTCTCTCTCTTCCGATACGTATATATATGGGTACTACGTATGGGAGGAACTACTCACACATGCGTTGGGCCGGTAGCTTAGTCAGGCAGAGCGATGGACTCTTAATCCATCGGCCGAGGGTTCAAATCCCTTCCGGCCCGCTTTCAATTCATGTGATCTTTTCTGTATCTTTAATTTCTGTGAATCTATAACTTTTATGTACCTGTATGGGTTATGTATCGTTCATACTGATACTATTGTAAAATGTTGCATATTATCTATCATCTTAAGGTGAGAACAATGCCAAAAGTAAGTGTTGATATTCCACAGGAATTACTTGACGATCTTAACAAACATGTGGGGAACGATAAGAAGTTCGTCAGCCAGTCTGATGCTATCAGAACGGCCATTCGCAAAATGCTTGATATGATGGACGATATAGACAGGCGTCATGGAAGGCTCGAACAGGATAGACCCTGATGTATTTTCATATGGGTTTGTTCAGGTCGAAATAATTGAGGGTCAAAAATAGTAACTAACTAACTAAATAAATAAAAGCTAGGTTCCGGATCAAAGCCCTTTAAGGAACTCAAGGCTTTCTCTTCCTTCTTCCGGATTGCTCATCTCTGTGACGAGCCTGCCTTTGTAATTTGACAATCCTTTTTTCACAGCTTTCCAGTTGACGGTACCCCTTCCTGCCGGGAGATGTTCGTCCCTTTTTCCCATGTTGTCATGCAGATGTACATGTATTATTCTGTCACTGCATTTTTCAAGGAAACTTTCTACGAATCCGGTTGTGTTCGCGTGTCCTATATCCAGCGTCATACCGACGTTGTCGCGGTCAACATCATCCAGCATCCTTAATATTTCATCAGGTTCCCTGCCAAATATCATCGGGAAATCGGGCATGTTCTCCACAGCAATGGAGATGCCATATTCTTCAGCAGTATCACATAGTTCCTGGATGGAACGGACGTTCGTATCCCATGCACGTTCAGGTAACTTCTTTCCGTATGGTGAAAGGTATCCGGGGTGTACGACTGCAACTTCCACAAGTCCGGATGCCAGTGAGAGGCAGTTCTTCATTTGCCTGACCACTTCTCCGTGTATGCCGGGGTTGAGGCCTGCCAAGTTCATGTCAGAGAATGGCATGTGCATAGTAAGCACAAGATTGGTGGTATCAAGTACTTCCCTTATCTTTGGCAGATTTTCTTCGCTGAGACTCTGGGTACCTTCCTGTACCATCTCCCAACCTGTGAATCCGATGTCCTCAAGTTCATAGACCCATGGAAAGGGTTCCTCAAGGACCGCATTTGATGAGAAACTTGATCTGCTGACGTCCATGCTGTCTCACTTCCGGATGTTTTAGAGCTTTGGCATTTCAGGTTCAAAGAGTGGAATTCCTTCCTCTGTTGGTGGTGTTAACCACTCGATGAGGATCTCCATATCTTCTGCGGTATCCGTTGTTATATCAACGTGTATGGAACCAAGAGGTTCTTCGATAGCAGGAAAGTTCAGTTTTCCGATCGTTGCTACCTGTTTGTTAATAAGGAACCTGGTTCTTGTCGGGTTCCTGTAACTGCCTGCTTCCAGTCTGGTGCGGGCAGTATCAATGATCAGTTCTCTCCTGAACAGGTCATGGATGTTCCTGAGGCTCTCGATATCGCCGGTACCTTCGAGGAAATCACCTTCGTCGGTAGTTACCGTTCCTATATCTATTAGTGGGAACATGTTCATGACCGCCATCTCCACTCGTTCCTTATCTTCTGTGGGATTGACGGCAGTGCTGACTTTTACTTCGATCATGCGTTCTCCAGTATTCCGTTGATCGTATTCCTGAATGCATCGATGCTGTCGGTGTTATCGACAGTTATGTCTGCCACTTTGATGGCTTCTGCAAGTCCCCATCCAAGTTCTCGTTCATCTCTTACCTTCAGTGCCTTGATATCGGTCATATCATCGCTTCTGCCACGGTTCGTTACTCTTTCAAAACGTATCTCCAGAGGTGCATCGATGAAGACCAGTGTAAAATCTTCTCCGAAATGTTCCTTGAAAAATGTGACCTCTGCTATTCCGCGTACTCCGTCCACAACGACAAGGTCTTTTTCTAAAGCCTCTATCTTTGGAACACAACGCTTTGCAACAGCATCCATTCCTTCCTTATCTCGCAGGTCGTTTGCCACGCCGCCGGTGTTGGCATCTGTGGGTTCGAGTCCCCTTGCTTTGACCTCGTCGCGTATAACATCTCCCATGTTTACAACATCGATATTCTCTTCCTTTACAACATCTGATGCTACGGATTTGCCTGCTGCCGGCATTCCTACAAAAGCTATGATCTTCATATTTTATGACCCTGTTGTGGTTTAAGTAATAATAATTGAAATTATAATGTTCATTACACCGATCAGTGTATATTATAAGTATGGTGAACGGGATTATCAAGGTTTTGATTTTATATATCAGTATGTCTTTGTGTGGGTTGAGCTTAATATGAGACTGGGCGGCGTGGATCTTACTGGTAACCTTTTGCTTGCACCTATGGCGGATGTAACGAATCTGGCCTTCAGGCTTATGTGCAAGAGATATGGCGCATCCCTTACATTTACTGAGATGATAAGCTCGGATGCTGTTGTACACGGTAATGAGAAAACTTTCCTTCGGGGGATGACCTGTGAAGAAGAGCGACCATTTGGAGTGCAGCTGTTTGGTCACTGTCCGGAAACGATAACATCTGCAGCACTTGTTATTGAGGGAATGTTCGAGCCAATGGTAATTGATGTGAACCTGGGATGTCCGTCTCCCGCTATTACAAGTGCCGGATGTGGTTCTGCATTACTTCGCTCACCTGACATTGTGAGTGAGATCTTCGGGGATCTTTGTGAGAACGTGAACACACCGGTAACTGCAAAGATACGTATTCTCGAAAGCATGGATGCTACTCTTGATATTGCCAACCGGCTGGAAGAAGCTGGTGTTTGTGCGATCACTGTTCATGGACGTACAAGGGAACAGGGGTATCAGGGGTTTGCAGATCATAGCTATGCAAAGCGTATCAAAGAGGAATTATCTATTCCGGTTATCGCCAATGGGGATGTAAAGGATGGAGAGTCTGCAAAACGTATTCTGGAATATACTGGCTGTGACGGGCTGATGATCGGGAGGGCAGCTATGGGTGACCCTCATGTTTTCTATCGAATATCCCGCTACCTTGAGGATGATGAGTTCATTGGAACTTGCTGTGGACAGCGCAGGGATGATCTGCTTGAATACATTGAACTGCTTGAAAAGTTCGACCTGATGTCACATGTGAACATGAAGGCACATTCGCAGTGGTTTACCAGGGGCTTAAAAGATAGCAGGCGTATGCGCATGGAGATGGGTAATGCCGATTCTCACGTTTCTCTTGTGGAATGCATTCGCAATATGTGCGGGAATAATTCTAAATAACATTTTGTACATATGTGCATTAAATATAATATGTGCCTTTTGATATCGTTTTTTAAGCCTATTCTTCTATTTTCTTGTTGATATTTTTCATTGATTTACCGAAAGACTAAATAGTAATTAGGATTGTACACAATTAAACATTGCATTTAGACTGCGATATATATTTTTGGCAGTCAATGTGTGTGAAAAACAACTGCGGCCTAAAGGTTCATGCCTTTTGGCGCTACATTCCAAATACTATTGGACCTTGTCCAAAAACGAATGTGGTAGTTGTTCATTATTGAATAATTATACACTTATTGTCTTACGGAGAATACACATGAAAGAAATAAGAATACACGGTCGAGGCGGACAGGGTTCTGTCACTGCTGCCGAGCTGCTGGCTGTTGCAGCTTTTGCTGATGGTAAGTTCAGCCAGGCATTCCCGGCTTTTGGTGTGGAACGCCGTGGTGCACCTGTTCAGGCATTTACAAGGATCAGTGATGATCCTATCAGACTCAGAGCTCAGGTCTATGAGCCGGACTATGTTATCGTCCAGGACCCAACGCTTCTTGAGGTAGTCAGTATCGCAAGCGGTGCAAAGGACGACGGAATCATTCTTATTAACAGTGATTTTGATCCGGAACACTTCGACCTTGACACCAATGCTAAGATCATGACGGTCAACGCTACCAAGATCGCCCTTGATATTATTGGAAGGCCTATTGTGAACACTGTTCTCTTAGGTGCTTTCGCAGGTGCATCAGGTCTTATCGACCCGGCATCCATCAAGGAAGCTGTCATGGAGCGCTTCCCCGGCAAGGTCGGCGAGAAGAACGCAGAGGCTATCCAGAAAGCCTACGATATGATGATGGAGGCTTAAATTATGACAATCCCACCAGGAGGAGTCTGTGCTCCAGGTTCCACTCTTGTTAACAAGACCGGAGGATGGAGAACATTCAAACCTGTTTACGATTATGACAAATGCGTCAAATGCAAGCTGTGTGAGCTCTTATGTCCGGATATGTCCGTTGATCCAAGGGACGATGGTTTCTTTGAGTTCAACTATGACTTCTGCAAAGGATGCGGTATTTGTGCTAACGAATGTCCAAAGGACGCTATTGAAATGGTTCTGGAGGAAAAATAATGAAGCGTGATTTTGAGAAAGACAAGAAGGACATGGTTGTCGTTGAGGGATCATATGCAGTTGCAAGCGCTGTGAAATCCTGCAGACCAAATGTTATCTCAGCATATCCTATCACTCCGCAGACCCATATTGTGGAAGATCTTTCACAGTTGATGGCTGACGGTGCGATACCAAATTGTGAGTATATCAACGTAGAATCCGAGTTCTCTGCCCTTTCCGCACTGGTAGGTTCATCCGCAGCAGGAGCAAGGAGCTACTCTGCAACAACTTCCCAGGGTCTTGAGCTTATGCACGAGGTACTGTTCAACGTTTCAGGTATGAGATTACCTGTTGTAATGACCGTTGCGAACAGAGCAGTAAGTGCACCGATCAACATCTGGAACGACCAGCAGGATTCCATCTCCCAGAGAGACACCGGCTGGATCCAGCTCTATGCAGAGGACACGCAGGAAATTTCCGATATGACCGCACAGGCATTCAAGATCGCTGAGGATCCGGATATCCTGCTTCCGGTAATGACCTGTATGGATGGTTTCATCCTGTCACACGTTTATGAACCGGTCGTACTTCTTGATGATGACATGGTAGCAGAATACCTGCCACCATTCGAGCCTGAGTTCAAGCTCGACCCGAAAAACCCAAAGACCTTTGGTGCATTCGCAGATCCAAACTCTTACACCGAGTTCAGGTACCTGCAGCAGCAGGCAATGGACAAGGCACTGAAGACGATCGAAGATGCTGCAGATGAGTTCTATGACCTCTTTGGCAGGCATTATGGTGGTCTTATTGACACATATGAGACAGAAGATGCAGATATCATCCTCATGGCAATGGGTTCAATTGTAGGTACCATCAAGGATTCCATTGACAAGCTCAGGGCAAAAGGCGTCAAGGTAGGTCTGTTAAAGGTCAGGTCCTTCCGTCCGTTCCCTGTTGAAGCTATCAAGAATGTCGTTAAGGATGCAAAGGTAGTTGTTGCACTCGATAAGAACATCTCTATCGGTCTTAACGAAGGTGCACTGTTGACAGAGACCAAGTCAAGTCTGTACAATACTAAGATCAATGTTCCTGTGATCGGCTTCATGATCGGTCATGGTGGACGAGATATTCCTACGGGAACTATAGATAACATCATTGATGAGGCAAAGAAAGTAATGGATTCAGGTATCACTGTCGAAAGCCAGTTCACTGACCTGAAGGAGGAGTTGTTATGAAATCACTGTTAGCACCAGGACACAGGGGATGCGCAGGTTGCTGTGACGCAATGGCTGCAAAGTTCACACTCATGGCAGCTGGCGAGGACTGTATTGTTGTAAGTCCTACCGGATGCCTTGAAGTTATGACAACCCCATACCCTGAATCATCATGGGATGTCCCATTTATCCACTCCCTTTTCGAGAACAATGCAGCAGTAGCATCAGGAATCGAAGCTGCTCTTAAGGCAAAGGGCGAGATGGGCAATACAAAGATCATTGCAATGGGCGGTGACGGTGCAACCCTTGATATCGGTATGCGCTCCGTATCCGGTGCATTCGAGCGTGGACATGATTTCACATTCGTCTGTATCGACAACGAAGCATACATGAACACCGGTGTACAGAGAAGTGGTGCAACACCATTTGCTGCATCTACCACAACCAGTCCATCAGGTGAGGTATCTTTCGGTAACCTCCGTCCAAAGAAGAACATGCCTGCTATCATAGCTGCACACGGTTCACCATATGTTGCAACAACTTCCATCGGATATCCAAAGGATATGATCAGGAAGGTAAAGGCAGCAATTGATGTTGAAGGTCCTACCTACGTGCACGCACATTCACCATGTACAACAGGATGGGGATTTGATACTTCCAAGACCGTAGAGGTCGCAAAGATGGCAGTAGAGACATGCCTCTGGCCACTCTATGAAATGGAAGATGGTGAGGTCACCAAGGTCAAGAAGATCAAGAACCCAAAACCAGTCGAAGATTATCTCAAGATGCAGCGCCGTTTCAAGCACCTTTTCATAAAGGAAGGCGGAGACGATTTCATAAAACAGATCCAGGCGCTCGCTGACAAGAACATTGAGAAATTCGGGTTACAGTAAACCCGAATCTCATTTCTTTTTTTCTTTTTTTACCGATCCTGATTTTGTATAATTGTTATTTCCGGTTCTTTCTGTCCTTATCATCTTCGTTCCAGCTATTAATCTCAGTAGCTATCGCTTTCCTCTTCAAGACCATCAAAGTACTTCCTTGTCTCCCGGATGATTATCTTGCGTAATGCCAGAATAGCTATCAGGTTCGGGATCACCATAAGGCCGTTGACGATGTCTGCAAGGATCCAGATGGTGTCCAGCGTCAGGTAAACTCCGCCTCCTACAAGTGCTATGTAGATCACCCTGTAAGGCATGATACCCCGGACACCCACAAGGAAATGTACACATCTTTCACCGTAGTAGTTCCATCCAAGTATGGTCGTAAATGCAAAGAACATCAGTCCTATTCCGACAATATAGATCCCGATGCTTTCAAGGCCGGTTGAAAATGCATAGCTTGTCATGTAAGCTCCTTCGTATTCACTGGTCCATGATCCTGTCATTACAAGGACGATCCCAGTCATCGTACAGAGGATTATCGTGTCGAAGAATGTCCCGGTCATAGAAATGAGTCCCTGTTTTGCAGGCTCCTTTATCCTGGCTGCAGCTGCTGCGATTGGTGCACTTCCAAGTCCTGATTCATTGGAGAACACTCCTCTTGCAATTCCCATCTGGATCGCGAGGATCATGGTGGATCCAAGGAAACCTCCTGCTGCGGCTGTTGGGGTAAAGGCGGAACTTATGATAATTGAAATTGCTGAAGGCAGTGAGCTGATATTTATGGTTATTATGAGTAGGCATCCAAGTACATAGGCTATAGCCATGAAAGGAACCACCACTTCTGCTACCTTCGCTATACTTCTGATACCGCCTATGGTTACCATGGCCACCAAGATGGTAATTGCTGCTGCTGTATAGAACGGAGGGACATTGAATGTTATAGCTGCTGAATCAGCGATGGCATTGACCTGGGGGAAGATGCCGATCCCGAAGAACGCGACGCCGACTCCACTAAAGGCAAAGAAGGTTGCAAGTGGCTTGCTATAGGACTTGTCTGCCAGGCCTCTGGTGATGTAATGCATGGGTCCGCCTGCCATATGCCCGTTCTCATCGATGGTTCTGTACTTCACTGCAAGCATGCATTCGGCATATTTTGTTGCCATTCCGAAGAACGCTGCCAGCCACATCCAGAAAAGAGCCCCTGGTCCTCCGGCTTTGATAGCAGTAGCAACCCCTACGATATTACCGGTGCCAATTGTGGCTGCAAGTGCTGTTGTCAGGGCTGCGAAGCTGGAGATGTCTCCAGCATTTTTATTGTCAGAAGGGTCCGACCTGATCACATATCGTAATGCCAGGGGGAGTCTGAAAACCTGTATGAAACCAAGGCTGAGTGTGAGGTAGACTCCTGTTCCTACAAGAAAGAGAAGTAATGGTGGCCCCCATACAAAACTATCGATGTTCCTGAGAATACTGAGAATATCAGTTTCGGCATTGAACAGGTTAAGAAAATCCATATTCTTCTCTATAAGCTCTTAAAGTATATTTATTTCAATGGTACTACCTGTGGGGCTTTTGCAGGATACTCTCTTTAATTCAATGGCTAACTCAATTGTTGATCCAATTACCCTCCATTTCAGGAAAACGTTTTGTATTGTGCTAACAAAATAACTGTGAGGATCACAATGGACAATACCGAAAATTTCAACCAGATATGGTCTATACTGAAAAATGAATATCCTGATCCACAACCTGAGCTGGATTACACTAATGAGTTCGAACTTCTGATCGCGACCATCCTTTCAGCACAGTGTACGGATACACAGGTGAACAAAGTGACATCTGAGCTTTTTAGCAAGTATCCTGATGTCGGATCACTTGCTGCTGCTGATATCAATGATCTTGAAAAGGAGATATATTCTACCGGATTCTATCGTGCAAAATCAAAGAACATCAAAAGGACATCACAGTTGATAATCTCTGATTTTGGTGGGAATGTCCCGGATACCATGGAGGATCTGACCTCGCTTCCCGGGGTTGCAAGGAAGACTGCTAATATCGTGCTTGCAAGAGGGTTTGGGAAAGTTGAAGGCATTGCCGTGGACACTCATGTGAAAAGGGTTTCCGGTAAGTTAGGGCTTACTGAGAACACAGACCCGAAGAAGATCGAAAAGGACCTGATGAAGCTTACGGAACAGGCGGAATGGGATGACCTTTCAATGACCCTTATCCTTCATGGACGTCGGGTTTGTGATGCGAAGAAACCTAGGTGCAGTATATGCATGGTTGCAGAATTGTGTCCGTCAAGTATCGAATGAGCAATATTTCCGGGAGCAATTAATATGAATATCCGTTCAAAATATTTAATGTTTGGATTTGGACTTGTTTTGGCATCGGCTATCCTCCACCTGATACATTACCTCATATTCCATGATATGCACCACATTTCCATCTATCTTGTGGGAAGAATTGCTTTTGTGCCACTGGAAGTCCTGCTTGCCTCTTTGATCATCCACCACTTCCTTGAGCGTATCGAGAAAAAGCACCAGATGGAAAAACTGAACATGATAATCGGGAGTTTTTTCAGTGAGGTTGGTACCAACCTTCTTACAGTGATCTCTGATGCTGATCCGGACCTTGACAGGGTAAGGGAGAAATTTGTCATAAAGGATATATGGTCTGAAAGCGACTTCTCAAATCTTGAGTTATTCCTTAAGAACTATGATTACAAGGTCGATACAAGAAAGATCGATCTGGTCTCATTCTCTTCGTCACTGGTCAGCAAAAGAGCGTACATGGCATCTCTGTTACAGAACCCTATAATGTTCGAGCATGAGCCATTCACTGAGCTTCTCAGGGCTGTATTCCATATGACGGAGGAATTGGATTACAGGGAAGACCTTTCAGCTCTTCCGGAGTCTGATAAGATTCATCTTTCAGGTGACATTAAAAGGGTTTACAGTTTACTGGCACGCGAATGGCTGGTGTATATGCAGTATCAGAAAGCCAACTATCCGTTCCTGTTCTCACTTGCGATGAGGACAAATCCGTTCGATAAGGATGCAAGTGTTGTAATAAACAATAATTCCTGAGAATTTCCTATGAATATTTTCATTTTGGAAAATCAGGGTATCTTAGTGGAATGCAGGTCTTTCTCTTGACCTCACTTTCACTTCACTTGCCAAATCCTTAAAACCAACTTAATACATAATAACTCTTTACAATGTCACGAGTTATCCTCCATGTTGATATGGATTACTTCTACGCTGCTATCGAAGAGCGTGAGGACCCTTCTATCAAGGGCAAAGCTGTTGTTGTCTGCATGTATTCCAACAGGGGTGAAGAGGGAGGGGCTGTCAGCACCTGTAACTACATTGCGAGGGAAGATGGCATTCATTCTGCCATGCCATGCAGGCTTGCAAAATCCATAAACCCTGATGCTGTCTATTTGCCTGTCAGGAAAGAGTTCTACACTGAAGTATCGGACCGTATAATGGAAATTCTCAGGTCATATGGTGATGGTGATGGTGAACTTTTTGAAAAGATCGGTATCGATGAGGCATTTATTGAGATCACGCACAGATCCGACGGTGACTTCGATGCAGCAGAGGAGATCGCAAAACAGATCAAAGAGGATGTAAAAAAGCTGGAGGGTCTTACCTGTTCGGTAGGTATCGGACCTAACAAGATCATTGCCAAGATGGCGTCCTCCCGGCAGAAACCGGATGGTGTTACTCTCATTCGACCTGAGGATGTTGAGAGCTTCCTTATGGAAATGCCTGTGTCAAAGCTCTGGGGCATAGGAAATGTCACAGAAGGAAAACTGGCTGAAATGGGCATTGAGACGGTGAAGGATCTTGCAGGATGGGATGTGCAGGAGCTAATTGGCGCTTTCGGAAAGACCCGGGGAACCTGGCTCAAAATGGCTGCATCGGGTATCGATGACAGTCCTGTGAAAGAGAAGACTGCTTCTGACCAGATTGGCAGGATGGCTTCACTGACCCACGATACTCGCAAGAGTGACCTTGTGCTTTCCCTGCTGGATGAGCTTGTGGATGATGTGTTCGGAAAAGTTCAGGCACGAAGTGTATCTTTCAGGTCTGTTACAGTAACTGTCATTTATTCCAATTTTAAAACAGTTACCAAGAGCCGCACATTGAATCTCCCTGTTTCAGATAAGTCAATGCTCAGGGAGACATCTTACCAGATAATGACCGAGCTGCTGGATAATAGTACGCTTAATCTCAGGCGCATAGGTGTGCGCGTGGGTAACCTTCAGGAAAGCAAGGGGCAGAAAACGCTGGCAGATTTCTTCTAATAACTATTTTTAGCTTATGTGGTAGATGCTGGTATTAAGTAATAAAAAAGGAATAATGACCAATGTTCTTAAGGACAATTTCACTAAGGGACTCAGAAGACGTTGATAAAAGCACTTACCCTTTCACAATTCCTGTTATCAGGAACTTTCGAGAACTCGAACTGACGGGCAACGTAACCTTCTTTGTCGGCGAGAACGGTTCCGGCAAATCCACAATGCTGGAAGCCATAGCCCATCAGGCAGGTTTCAATACCGCCGGGGGGAGCCGCAATAACCTGTATGAGGTCCACAGGTCTACTTCTGTTTTCGGTGAACATCTCCGTTTCTCATGGATGCCAAAGGTCTCAGAGGGTTTTTTCCTGAGGTCGGAAACCTTCTACGATTTTGCATCCCATATCGATGAACTCCAAAAAGTTGATGGCAGGGCCTACGATGCCTATGGTGGCAAGTCCCTTCATGAGCAGTCCCACGGAGAGTCGTTCCTCTCCCTTTTCAACAACCGGTTCAGGAACGGCCTGTATCTTCTTGACGAGCCTGAAGCTGCCCTCTCTCCGTTGAGGCAGTTGTCCCTGCTGAAGATAATCCATGACATGGAATCAAGTGGAAGGGCACAGTTCATAATTGCCACACATTCTCCCATACTCATGGGATATCCGGACTGCCGGATACTTGACTTTGATGGCGATCACATAACTGAAGTTGAGTATGAGGATACGGACCATTACAACATCACAAAGGATTTCCTCAATGCGAGGGAGCGTTATTTCAGGGAACTTTTTCGTTGAATGACCTTTTGCTTTTACTCAACTTTCATTCACCTTTTCCGAAACCCCCGCCTCCAGGTGTTTCTATCACTAATAGATCCCCTTCATCCATATCGATCTCAGCAGTTCCTTCGATCTCCTCGCATTCCCCCCTCTTTCTTATGACCATATTACTGCCACATTTCCCACCCTCACCACCGTTCATGCCGAAAGGAGGGTACTTCCTGTGTGAAGAAAGGATTGCTGCTTTCATCTTTTCAAGGAATCGAACCTTGCGGACAACGCCGTTCCCGCCGGCGTGTCTTCCCCGACCTCCGCTTCCTTTTCGGATAGAGAACTCCTCGAGCAGCACCGGGAAGCGCAGTTCAAGTACCTCCGGATCGGTTATCCGGGAGTTGGTCATATGCGTCTGCACAGCATCGGTCCCGTTAAAGTCATTTCCTGCACCGGAACCCCCGCAGATGGTCTCATAATACTGGTATTCGTGATTCCCGAAGGTGAAATTGTTCATTGTTCCCTGCGATGCGGCCATTACTCCTAAAGCAGCATAAAGAGAGTCAACGATGTACTGAGAGGTCTCAACATTCCCTGCCACCACTGCAGCAGGACAGGATGGATTCAAAAGGCACCCTTGTGGTATGATGATCTCAAGCGGTTTCATGCATCCTGCATTCAGCGGGATGTTCTCTTTTACCAGGGTGCGGAAAACATAGAGTACGGCAGCCCTGCAAATTGAGGCAGGTGCGTTGAAGTTGCTATCCTGTTGTGGTGAGGTGCCGGTAAGATCGATGCAGGCAGAGCGTTTCTCATGATCGATGGTAATATTTACACATATCTGGCTTTCATCATCAAGTATGTAGGTAAAACTTCCATCATGAAGTACTTCGATAACTCTTCGGACTGCTTCCTCTGCGTTGTCCTGAATATGCTGCATGTATGAACTGACGGTTTCAAGTGAATATTTCTCCACCATCTTCTCAAGTTGTTGTATCCCTTTCTCATTAGCAGCCATCTGTGCTTTTAGGTCTGCTATGTTCTGTTGGGGATTGCGTGACGGGTGATCGTTCGATCTCAGAAGCTTCAGGATCTCTGCTTCCTGAAATATGCCTCCATCCCTCATTTTGAAATTCTCTATCAGGATGCCCTCTTCGGATATCTTCCTGCTCTTTGGTGGCATGGAGCCGGGCGTTACACCTCCTATGTCTGCATGGTGACCACGGGATGCCACATAGAACTTTGCTTCTTCGGTGCTGCAAAAAACAGGTGATATCACCGTGATGTCCGGAAGGTGAGTACCTCCTGAATATGGGGAATTGAGCATGTAGGCATCCCCTGATCTCATTTTTCCGTTCGTTGATCGAATGATGGCCTTGACCGATCCCTCCATGGATCCCAGATGGACCGGGATGTGGGGTGCGTTGGCTATGAGGTTCCCGTTGTTGTCGAAGATAGCACAGGAAAAGTCCAGGCGTTCCTTTATGTTGACTGAATGTGCGGTGTTCTGCAAACGGTATCCCATCTGCTCGGCAATGGACATGAAACGGTTATTGAACACTTCGAGCATCACCGGGTCAGCATCAGTACCGATTGCAACATGTTCTGCCGGTGCTTCCGTGCGAGTTAGTACAATATGGTCCAGGGCCGTGATCTCCGCTTCCCATGATGGTTCCACAACGATCGTGGTCGTATCTTCAATGATAAGTGCAGGTCCTTTCACCACATGACCGGGTTTCAGGCATTTTCTTATGAATACTGGTGTGTGGTGGTATTCTCCGCATGTGTACATCTCAACGTTTGTCTCATGCATGCACTCGCCTTCCGCGACCTCGTTATTGATGCTCTCTTCCGGGATCTCATTTAGTCCTATGATCTCCAGTGAAATGCTGGAAATTACAAGGTTGCGTTCTTCCATCACAAAACCAAATTGCTCTTTGTGAGCTTCAAGGAAACTTTCCAGGATCGCTTCGAACTTCCCAAAGAAGACCTCAAGGGATGTGTCGGTGCCACTATATCTCACATGTACCTTACGTTCGACCACAATATTCTCTTCCGTAACTCCCTGCTTTTTCATGGCAGCAGATCCATGATTTTCCAGTTCTTCGAACAATTTATGAATATCATTGATCGCTTTATCGGTAAGTTCTTCTTCCACAGATTTCTCAAGGATCATCCTCTGGTCTGCAAGCCCCATTCCGTACGCTGATAGCACGCCGGCATATGGGTGTATGAACACACTTGTCATCCCAAGAGAATCTGCAACAAGGCATGCATGCTGGGCACCTGCACCTCCGAAACAGCACAATGTGTAATCTTTCAGGTCGTATCCTCTTTGCGTTGAGATCTTCTTGATCGCATTTGCCATGTTCTCTACGGCAACGGTAAGGAACCCTTCGGCAACCTGTCCAGGCGTGGTGTTCTCTCCTGTGTCTGCAGATATTTTCCCTGCAATTTTGATAAAACGAGAGCTTACTACATCAGAGTCCATTGGCAATGTTCCGGATTCCCCGAAAACATTAGGGAAGAACCCGGGTATTATCCTTGACAGCATCACGTTACAATCTGTAACTGTCAGCGGACCTCCATGTCTGTAACAGGAAGGTCCGGGATCAGAGCCTGCAGAATCAGGACCGACCTGATATCTTCCATCATCAAAATGCAATATAGAACCTCCTCCGGCTGCAACGGTATGGATGTTCATCATTGGTGAATAGAGGTGTATCCCTGCGACCTCGTTCTCAAAAGAGCGCTCATATTCCCCGTTGTAATGTGCCACGTCGGTGGATGTTCCGCCCATATCAAAACTGATGATCTTCTCGAATCCTGCCATTCCTGATACTCTGGCAGCTCCGACGATTCCTCCCGCGGGGCCCGAAAGTATGCTGTCCTTCCCCCTGAAGGACATTGCATCGGTCAATCCGCCATTGGATTGCATGAACAGCAACTTTGTATTATTCCCATCCGCATGCAGGACAGACAGTATCCTGTTCACATATCGCTGCAGGACAGGGGAGAGATAAGTATCGACCATTGTGGTCTCCCCACGACCAACGATCTTTATAAGTGGACTGACCCTGTGGGAAAGTGATATGTTGTTAAAACCAATGCCCTGTGCTATTCTCTCAATGGCCAGTTCATGCTCAGGGTAGCGGTATGAGTGCATAAGTACAACTGCAAGTGACCGTATCCCGCTAGCATAGACGACTTCAAGGTCTTTCCGGATCTTTTCTTCATCAGGCACTATTAGTTCTTCACCTCTGGCACTGTGTCTCTGTTCCACTTCGAGTACCTCTTCATAGAGTACTTCAGGCAGTTCTATTTCAAGTGCGAAAATATCCGGGCGGTTCTGGTAACCGATCCGCAGTGCATCCTTGAAGCCTTTGGTTATAACAAGTGCAGATGCCTCCCCTTTCCTTTCCAGAAGTGCATTCGTTCCCACGGTGGTTCCCATCTTAATGCAGTCTATTTTCTGTCTGGGGAGTTCATCATCTTTTGAAAGCCCAAGCAATCGACGTATGCCCTGTATGGCTGCATCCTCATAGTGCTCAGGGTCTTCTGAGAGCAATTTCTGTGTAACAATGCTTCCATCCGGTCTCATGGCGACAACATCGGTGAAAGTACCGCCTCTGTCGATCCAGAAATGCCATTTTTTATCATTGGACATGTTGGGGAACCTCGATTGCAAAAATGTTTATCCTATACAGTTCCTACAATTATTTATGTCGTTCTCATCCATGGAGGTCCAGATAGTTCAGATGCTGAACTCCTATCCTGTACTGGATCCTTTTATGGTGTTCCTTTCTGTTGTGGGTGAGGGTCCTTTGTGGATATTAATAGGGTCGTATCTTTACCTCTCTGGCTCAAAAAGAGCCGCAGTGTATTTTGGTCTGATGCTACTATCTGTGTGGATCGCGGCCACCGTTCTGAAATCCTGGCTAATGGTCCCAAGGCCTGAGGACGTACGCTTTGTTCTAGAAACATCAGGATATTCAATGCCAAGTATTCACTCTGGCATGGCATTTGCAACAGCAATGTTCCTGCACCCGATAGCAGGAAAAATCAAATTTCTTTTGTGGGCTGGTGCTATATTAATGGCATTTAGTCGTGTTTTTGCAGGGGTCCACTATCCATCAGATGTGATAGCTGGTGCTGTTCTTGGTGTCGTTATGGGGTTCCTCTGGATAAGAATGGAACTCTATACAAATGTATATTTACAAAAAAGAGAGGATTCGGATTAATCCTTGTCCTTGAACTCATCGAGTTTGAGTTGCTTGCGGTGGCACTTTTCACCAGGGATCTCTACAGGGTAAAGTTCAGTGAGGCATCCGAGACAAAGTTCATTTCTGTCAATGCCGATAGACCTGACGAGGCCGTCGATGCTAAGATATCCAAGTGAGTCTGCAGTTATCGCATCCCTGACCATTTCCACGGGTTTCTTGGCAGCTATAAGCTCATCCCTTGAGGCCATATCAATTCCAAGGTAACATGGTGCAATGATCGCTGGACTTCCGATCCTTGCGTGAATCTCTTTAGCTCCTGCTTTGCGTACCATGTCAATGATACGTCGGGAGGTGGTTCCACGCACGATGCTGTCATCGATGAGAACGACCTTTTTATCCTTGAGGTTCTCAGAGATGGTGTTCATCTTAAGACGTACTGCTGTTTCCCGCATTGCCTGTCCGGGCAAGATAAATGTGCGTCCGATATAACGGTTCTTCATCAGCCCTTCCTGGTATTTGATCCCGGACTCTTCAGCATATCCTATAGCTGATGTGATCCCTGAGTCAGGTACCGGGGACACTATGTCGGCTTCTACCGGATGCTCGTGTGAAAGTTCCCTTCCGATCTTTTCACGAACCTTGTAAACAAGCTGTCCGTCAATAATGGAATCAGGCCTTGCAAAATAAATATATTCAAAAACACAATGTGCAGCGTTCTTCTCGTTGAACATCTGGTGGCTTTCAAAGCCATTTTCTGTGATCTCTACAACTTCACCGGGTCTTACATCCCTTGTAAGTTCACCGTTGAGCGTGTCAATAGCCACACTCTCTGATGCGACAACATATCCGCCGCTGATCTCTCCTATGCATAATGGTTTGAATCCCAGTGGGTCGCGGGCAGCAAAAAGCCGATCATCGATCATCAGGGCAAGGGAATATGATCCCTTAAGTCTTGACATCACTGCTTTGATGGATTCCAGGTGATCACGCTTTAGCATCTCCTTGACAAGAAGATGTGCGATGACCTCTGTATCAGAATTAGTAATAAAAATGCGCCCTTCGGATTCCAGTTCATCCCGAAGTTCCTGACCGTTCACAAGATTGCCGTTGTGTGCAATTGCAACGGTACCACTCTTGTAATTGACCATTAGTGGCTGGCAGTTCTCGATCTTTGAATCGCCGGTAGTGGAGTATCGGACATGTCCGAGACCAATGTTACCTTTGAGCTTCAGAAGATCCTCTTTGGAATAAACTTCCGGAACAAGCCCCATGCCTTTGATGGACTTGACGGTCTCTCCACATTTGACCGTAATTCCGGTAGATTCCTGTCCCCTATGCTGCAAGGCATAGAGGGCATAGTATATCTGAAGTGAAGCTGGTTTTGCCTGTGCATCTGCATTATGCATCAACACGCCGACAACGCCGCATTCTTCTTTCATTTATACTCCGATTGAGAAAAAGTATTTTTTAGTATTTGCACTTTCTCTGCCACTGGTAGCTTCTCATGCGTGATGTTTTTCCGAAACCGCATGATGTGCACTGTTTTGTATGGATGTTGAGTGAAACGCTTCCACAGCGTCTGCATTTAGCGTGTGTGCGTTTTTGCCTCTTACCCATTGATGGAGTACCTTTTGACATCTCTTAATCACCTTTTGTAAATCTATAATGTAATATGTTCCAGTATATCTCAACTGCTGTTAGCTGTAATTATATTGGTGGGTTTATCCCTGATGCACCTATTATTCTTATAGGTTACGGAGACACGTAGACAACGTTATCTCCTCTGATAACAACGCCACCGATCTTGCGGACGACTTCGCCGTCGCTTAATTCTTCTGCCTCTTCAAGTACAAGGTTCATGTGTACATCATATCCCTGAAGTACACCTCTAAATTCTCTTGTGCCCTTTAACCTGACAATGACGGATGTGTTCAAAGCATCGTTCAATATATCCAGAGGTCTGTTTCCCATTATTAATCGCCCCTAATGCATTATGATTTTGATAAGCTATGTTACTTTCGAACTTAATAAGGTTTTAGTTCTTGATTTAGTTCTTGATTAGAATCTCCATTGTTGCAAATACTCTATATAAACCTGTCGAAGATTGGCCTATGTCAGTGTGTCTCTTTAATAATCTCGTCATATCCTTGCGATGTAACCACTTGGTTTTTATTTAACAAGTTCAATCTTAAACTTCATGATAATAGAAGGCAGGAACATGGATGAGATGGATATAACTCCCGTAGTATTGACCATCGCCGGCTCAGATTCAGGCGGTGGGGCAGGTATCGAGGCTGACATCAAGACCTTTGGGTCACTATATGTGCACGGGACATGTGCCATAACCTCAGTAACGTCACAGAACACCACAGGTGTGAAGGCTGCATACGATCTGCCACCTTCAGTTGTATCTGACCAGATCGAAGCTGTCTGTACTGATATGGACGTCAGGTGGGCAAAGTCGGGCATGCTTTCATCTGCTGATATTGTCAGGGCAGTGGCAAAAAGTGTGAAAGAATATGGTCTTCATATCATCGTGGACCCTGTGATGGCCGCAGAGGCCGGCGGAGATCTTCTGAAGGAAGATGCCGTTTCCGTCCTGAAAGAAGAGCTACTGCCTCTTAGCTATGCCACAACCCCCAACATAGGTGAGGCACAGGTCCTTTCCGGCATCCCAATAAATTCGCGTGAGGATGCTAAGGAAGCCGCAAAGGCCATTGCTGCACTTGGGGTAAAGAACGTAGTGATCACAGGAGGTCATTCTGATGCTGTGGACCTGGTCTATGAATCTGAAAGTGATCTCTTCGCAGAGGTGCCCGGAAGGTTCATTGAAGGTGGTACTCATGGCTCGGGTTGCACATACTCTTCTGCACTTACGTCCTACCTTGCAAGAGGATACCCCATTGTAGATGCTGCCGCAGCTGCAAAGGAATTCGTTGAATATGGCATCCTTCTGAGCAGAAATATTGGAAAGGGCGTATCTCCTGTGAACCAGATGGGCTATCTCCAGATGATGGCAACAAAGGATGAAGTGCTTGCTAACACTGAAAAGGCCGTTAAGATGCTTGAGGACAGCCCCAATTTCTCCAGGCTTGTCGCAGAGGTCGGCTGTAATATAGCAATGGCCCTGCCGCACGCAAGGAAAGTATCTGATGTCGCTGCTGTCAATGGCAGGATCGTAAGGCTTCAGGGCAGGCCAAAGGTAGTAGGATGTGTCAGCTTTGGTGCAAGCAGCCACGTTGCAAGGATCGTTCTTGCGGCAATGGAGTTCGATCCGGAAATTCGTGCATCGGTCAACATAAGCTATTCAGGGAACGTGCTGGCTGTCTGTGAGGATATGGGACTTACAATGTCATCTTTTAGCCGTGCAGAAGAGCCGGAACACACCCACACTATGGACTGGGGTGTGACCTATGCAATTGATTCTTATGGCAGGGTTCCCGCCATTATCTCTGATGCCGGAGGCATGGGTAAGGAACCAATGGTCCGTGTTCTGGGAAGAGATGCAATAGAAGTTGCAAGTATCGCCCTGGAGGTCGCAGACCGTCTTGCAGTTCTGGAGGCTTAAGGTCTCCTTCTTTTTTTTAATATTTTTGTTCTTAATTTCATCTTATATTAAGATCATTTTAAGATACTATTTATTTCCAAGATCATCTTGATCTTTTACCTGACGACCAGAAGTTCTGTCGGTGAGTTCCTTATCACTTTTTCCGCAACACTGCCAAGCCTGAATCTGCCATCCGCGGTCTTTCCAAGTGTGCCGATTACCAGGAGGTCCACATTCTCTTTCTCTGCAATATCAAGAATAACGTTTGCAGGGTGACCTTCCTCTACACGTGTTTCGACCTCGGCACCAAGCTCTTTGCAAAGGTCTTCCACATAGGAAGTAACAGCATTACCTTTCTCTTCCAGATGCTTGTGTCTTTCAGTTTTCCACATCTCATCTGCTACCCGGGCAAATTCATGCCATTGTTCCTGGGTCATGTGTTCGGTGACCGCCATTTTCATTGATGCGACGTAGTCCCTGTGGACGGCTTCAGGAGTAACACCTACGGTCTCCATCTCAACAACATAAAGTGCCAGTACTTTAGCACCGCTCAAAGCTGCTATCTTCACCCCTGACCTTGCAGCCTTTTCTGCATTCTCTGAACCGTCGGTAGCTACCAGTATCCTGTTGTACTCTTTATTAACCATAAAAAACCCCCGCTTTTAGTTATATAAAACTAGAGCGGGGGTAAAAATAACTGTTTTGGTCAGCGGACTATCACTACGACAGTACCATTGACATCAAGGACATCCACAGCCCTGCCGGCAGAGATGACCTCTTTCTCAATGACAACACTTTCAGGCGCAAGCTCAATGTCCTCTCCATCAACTGTTATGTTGATGTTGCCCTTTGAAGCGATATTGGCAACTTCCACAGGGTCCATTGATGTAAGCGTCTTGATGATGGCACCTGCCTGCTTCCTGAACTTTGGACCAATGATGCCCATGTTCGGCTTGATGTTCACTGGAACATGCTCAAAGTCAGGCTCGCCTTCGATGATCTCTACGGTTGAGTTCGTCACACCGATAAGATCGGAAGCGTCTCCGAGTGTACCGTATACCTCAATTTTCTCAAGAGGGGCATTTAGTGCCATGCCTGACTCGGATTTGTATCTTCTGACATTGCTTGCAATTTCCTTGATGAGCTCTCCGTCCTTCTCTACGGATTCACTTATTAGCGACTTGTCAGCTTCCGGCCACTCCTGCGCATGTACGCTGCCTTCTCCAATCCTTGAGTACATCTCTTCAGCAAAGAATGGTGCGAAAGGTGCAAGCATGCGTGAGAGTGCATCCATTGCCAGATAAAGCGTGTACTGAGCTGTCCTGCGGGCATCTTCGTCATCTCCGTATAGTCTGGATTTGACAAGCTCGATATAGTTGTCTGCGAGGGTCTCCCATGCAAATCCCCTGATGGACTTGTATGCTTCATCGAACTGGTATGCATCAAGGCTTTCAGTTACTGACATAATGAGCCTGTTAAGATTGCTCAGCAACCATCTGTCAATGATCGCAAGCTCTTCTGGCTTGTTTTTCACAATGTCTGAAAGATCATCCTCAAGGTGTGACATGGAGAACCGGTAGATACTCCACATCTTTGTAAAGAATCGTGATGCTGATACGACGTCCTTCCATCTGAACATTACATCTGATCCGGTGGAGCCACCTACGGCAGCCCACTGCCTGAATGAATCAGCACTGTATTTTGCGATTACTTCTTCCGGTGAGATGATGTTTCCAAGTGACTTGCTCATCTTGTGGCCATCCTCTCCGAGCACCATTCCGTTAACGAGTATGGAATCCCATGGTCTCTTGCCGGTGAGTGCCTTTGAACGCAGTATGCTGTAGAATGCCCATGTGCGTATGATGTCGTGTCCCTGTGGACGCAGCTGTGTTGGGTTTCTCATCTCCTTATCGCTTAACCAACCGGCAACGTGCAGGGCTGTGAGGGAAGAGTCCATCCAGGTGTCAAGCACATCTTCTTCTGCTTCGAAGTCAGTGGAACCACACTTGCATGCTACAGGTGGCTGTTCCTGTGTAGGGTCCATTGGTAGCCATTCTTCTTCTGCTACCATTACCTCTCCACAGTTCTTACAGTACCAGACAGGTATTGGTGTTGCAAATATCCTCTGGCGTGAGATACACCAGTCCCATTCCATTGTTCCTGTCCAGTTCTGGAGCCTGACCTTCATGTACTCAGGCAGCCACTCGATCTCATCGGCAGTTTTGAGTATGTCCTCATTGTCGATCTTCACGAACCACTGGCGTTCAGACAGGATCTCAATAGGGGTTTTGCACCTCCAGCACATGCCGACATTCTGGTCGAGCGTTTTCTGGTCATAGAGGTATCCTTCCTTTTTAAGATCCTCAATAATGGCTGCCTTGCATTCAGGGATAGTCATGCCTGCATACTTGCCTGCGATCTCTGTGATGAGCCCGTTCTTGTCAATAGCTTTCCTTAGTGGCAGATCATGCTCTGCCCACCATCTTACATCCTGCTTGTCACCAAAGGTACAGATCATGACAACCCCCGTACCGAATGCCGGGTCCACATCCTTGTCCCCTATGACCTTTACCTCGTGGCCGAACAATGGTACCTTGACGGTCTGTCCGATATTCTCATTATATCTTTCATCATCAGGATTGATGGCAACTGCCACACATGCTGCAAGCAGTTCAGGCCTTGTGGTTGCGATCTCCAGTTTGTCGAAGTGCAGGAAGTTCAGTTTTGTGTCCCTTGCATCGTATTCTACTTCAGCAAAAGCAATAGCTGTTTCACATCTTGGACACCAGTTCACAGGATGCTCTGACTGGTATAAGCGTCCCATTTCCTTCATCTTGACAAAGGATCTCTGGGTCTTGACATAGTAGTCAGGGTCCATTGTGATGAACTCATTACTCCAGTCCGTGGAGAACCCGAGACGGAGCATTGTGGCGCGCATCTTCTCAATGTTGCCGACGGTCATTTCCTCGCACAGTTTTCTGAACTCAGTACGTGGTATCTGGTTCTTGGTAATGCCGTGGATCTCCTCTACCTTTACTTCGGTAGGAAGGCCGTGGCAGTCCCAACCCTGTGGGAACATTACATTGAATCCCTGCATTCTCTTATATCGTGCAACGAAATCGATGTAACACCAGTTGAGTGAATTCCCGATGTGGAAATTTCCTGTAGGATATGGAGGTGGTGTATCGATTATGTACTGTGGACGGCTTTCATCCTTCCAGTCAAAATGATACATAGACATATCCCATGTGTCCTGCCATTTTACTTCTATTTCATTAGAATCGTATTCTTTAGGAATCTCCATTAAAACACTCCGATGATAGTTAAACAGTTATAGTGTATTTTGTTAGATTGAGAGGTTTTAGATTATTTAAAATATCTGGTTGGAACTATGTTATCGCTCTGTTTTTGAGTTAGTATAAAAAAGTTAAAAAAAGAGGTTTTTAATTGGAATCCGCTTCCTTGGGTTCCCATCCAAATCTTTTCATGACCATCTTGATACGGGCATTGATCTCCCTTTTATCAAATGGTTTTGAGATGTAATCATCGATTCCAAGCTGCATACCTTTGAGCTTGTCCTCGACCTCTGTCTTTGCAGAGACCATTATGACTGCAATATCCTGTGCATCGCTGTTCTGCTTGAGCTTCTCTACGACCTCATATCCATCCATGTCCGGCATCATGATGTCCAGTAGTATCAGGTCGGGAACTTCTTCGATGGCTTTCTTTACAGCTTCTTCTCCGCTGTATGCTATCAGGAAATCGTAGGGTTCTGTGGCAAGTGAAAGTCTGATCAGTTCAGGAATGTCCGGTTCATCGTCCACGACCAGGATCTTCAGTCTTTCCTTTTGCATCTTTTTTTGACTGTAAGTCAGGTCTATCTTTCCATCAACGATGGTGTAGTGGGCATCAAGAATATTCATTCCGATGTCGGTATGTAACTTCCCCTGTTCCGTAATATCGATTATGACCTCAAAGAACGAGCGCATCAGGCCTTCGGTCTCAGCCGGAAGGGCACCTTTGCCCAGCATGGAGATTATGCTTCCCTGATTTTCACGAACGTTTCTTTCAAGGAATTTAATAAAATTCTCTACTATCTGCAGGTTGTCTTTGGAAAGTACTGTAAGGTCATCAAGGACGAGGATCGATCCGGGGTTTTGGCCAAATAATTTTGATGTATGTGAACCGATCTTAATGTAATCTGTTACAGAATTGCAATAAAGGGTATTAGGGTCGTTCTTGCCAGGTCCCTCTGTGTCAATGAACCATATTCTTTCCATAAGATTTTCGACTTCAAGGCCGTATTCTTCAAATTTTTCAAGAACATGTTTCCTGGATGTCTTCAGGCAAAGCCATACAACGTTGCGGGAAGGATCACACTTCATTGCAGAATATGTATAATAATAGATCATCCTCTCACTGAACACATTGATCGGCGCTAACAATAATGCATTCTTTGTGGCTAGTTCCTTACAAAGCGTGCCCATGATCTCATCAGTTTCTTCTGCAGACATCTTACCCTCACAATTTCAGTACATTCTATTGTTTTTTTTCTAATATTAATCTTTTCAAATCAATTGGTATTTTTTGATGTGTTTATGCATGTATTTTCCGGTCACATGATATATTATCGAGTTGAAGGGCAACAAATACAATAAATATAGCAAAAAAGTAAAGAATAGTATGATGTCTGCTACAATAGCAATCTTCGATCAGCACCTGAACATTATTAAAAGGTGCTCCTTTTGGCAGTGCCGCAAAAGAGCTCCTTGTTTAAGTTCAATTTCCGATCATTCGAGTTGTTCTTTTAACAGCTCAATGCCGCGATCAAGTGCGCCGGTCATGTTTGATGGGTCAGTTCCTCCACCACGTGCCATGTTAGGGCGTCCTCCGCCACCGCCGCCGACAATTGCGGACATCTCTTTGACTATTGAGCCCACGTTGACGCCGTTCTTAACAGCTTCATCTCCGGCAGCTGCTACGATCTTAACACCATCCAGCTCACTTATCAGTACAGCAACAACATCGCTCTCATGTGTCAGTTCACCGGCTGTTTTTGTGAGTTCATCACTGTCTGCATGCGGAACCGCCTTTGCGATCACCCTGATGCCGTTGATGGTCTCAGCGTCTGTTATCAGCTGGCTTACCCTCACATGAGCAAGCTCGTCTTTGAGCTTTGTGTTCTCTTTCTTAAGGTCCTTCCATTCATCAAAGAACCTCTCGATAGTAGATGGCAACTGTTCTGCTGATACGCGCAGTGTTTCTGATGAATCGCGCACAAGTGACTCAAGATCCTGCATTGCTTTGACAGCAGCTTCTCCGGCAGCATATTCCAGACGCTCAACACCATCCTGTATGCGTTCGGTCTTTAGTATCTTGATCGGACCCACAAGGCCTGTGTTCGTGCAGTGAGTGCCTGCACATGCCTCAATGTCATTACCCACCTGCATGACACGGATCATCTTTCCTGGAGGTACGCCACCCTGGTAAAGGCGGAACCCATATTTCTGTTCGGCCTCCGTCCTGTCCATCCAGTCACTCAGCACCCGCTTGTTCTCCATGACCGTACGGTTTGCGATCAGCTCTATCTGGTCAAGTTCTTCCTGTGTGATGCGCTTGTAGTGTGAAAGGTCAAGGCGCGCCCTGTCTCTGAACTTCTGGGCACCTGCCTGCCAGATATGGCTTCCAAGGACATCCCTTGCAGCATCATTGATGATGTGGGTTGCAGTGTGATGTCTTGCATGTGCCATACGGCGCTCTTCATCAACCCTGCCGACCACAAGGTCACCTTTTCTGATGTGCAGTTCGTCCTCGATATGATCAATTGTATGGACCACTACGCCGTTGTAGATCTGGGTGTCCACCACATTAAGTACAACATCCTCAACGGTCAATGTGCCGTGATCAGCTGGCTGTCCGCCGCCCTCGGGGTAAAGAAGCGTATTGTCAAGTACGATATGTTTTTCAAATATGTCAAGGACAACACCTTCGAATTCCATCCTGTTGGGCTCGTCATAGAACAGGCGCTTTGTCTTTGGCAACTTTGCGATCCTGTCTGCAAAAGGAATTACCTTTTCTTCCTTCTCTTCGGACTTGCTGTGCTTATCGGCTACCAGTGAATAGAAATTGTCAGGAAGATCTACTTCCACGCCGACCTCTGATGCAACAGACTTTGAGATCTCTGGTGGGATGCCCTGACTGTCATACATGTCTATGATGGTTTCAAGAGGGATCTTCTCTCCACTCTTCTTGTAGTGCTTGGCGGATTTCTCCATCATTCTCCTGCCGCGTTGAAGGGTGTCCGCAAACTTGCGTTCCTCATGGACAAGGATGTCCTCCATGACATCAAAGTTCTCCTGGAACTCAGGATACTCTGGCAGGTTTTCGATGTGCATCTGCACGATCTCAGATATGGGTGTCTTGATTCCAAGGTCTTTCATCATCCTGAGCGTCCTGCGTATAACAAGCCTTGCAAGGTATCCTGCCTTGACATTTGATGGTATGCCACCGTCACCGAGCATAAATGTCAGGCATCTTGTGTGATCTGTGATAGCATAGACGCTTTCCACAGGTTCCATTATCGAGCTGAGCTTTTCTACGGTAGTCCCAATGCTGGAAGCGACCTGCTTCCTCAATTCGAACAGGTTTGCTTTCTCGCTGACGTCCATAAGTCCTGCCAGGCGTGCATTCTGTGAAAGGATATTAGTATACTCCTCGTTCTCAAGTTCATGCTCTATACCTGCAAGTCCCATGAGTTCGTTCACAATGCTGGGGAAGACTGCATCATATATTGTAGGTGAACCCTTTGATGCCCACACGAACCTCTCAAGTCCGTATCCGGTATCCACGATGTAATTGTCCATCTTGGAATACTGGTCTCCCTTGATGTTTATGTCTCCCTTCTTGTCCTGCTTCAGGTCCATGAACACAAGTGTTGCGACCTCAAGTCCACCGATAAGTGTTTCCACGCATGGTCCGGCATTTCCTCCGCCTGCCCATGGCTCTTCCTTGTATGTAACAGCCATCGGGTCCGCACCAAGAGAGTTGAGAAGTCCGTCACACAGTTCAAGTGTGTGGTCCTTCCAGTAGATCTCCTTCTTCTGGTTGTTGAAGGCATGGTGTGCCATCATCTCAAAGGTTGTAAGGTGCCTGCCACTCCTTCCCACAGCATCAAGATCAGAAAGTCTGATGCATGGCTGGGAAATGGTAAGTGGGTTTGCCGGTGGTGGTACCTGTCCGGATGTTACAAATGGCTGGAAATCAGCAATTGATGCAATGGTCAGGTAAATGTCGTCTCTCCATCTGGCAATGACCGGGTATCTGTCGATGCGGGTATGGCCCTGTTCCTCGAAAAATTTAAGGTAGAATTCCCGCATGTCTGCAAGTTCCATTTTTTTCTTGAATACGGGATTGCCTATGAATGAATAGGGGTCGCATGGTGCATCTCCACATGTCGACCTATCCTGGTCTCGTGTCCAGAAGTATTTTCCACATTTAGGACACTGTTTTCTGATAAATCCGTTATCAGAGAAAAAATCGATTTGATATTCATCTTCAAGCATAATGATTCCAACTGTAAGTGTTATTTTGTAATCATGCTGTATGCAATGTATGTAGTACGTATAATGTGTTCTACCACGTATCGTTCAATAGTTTAAATAAATTTCTCATTTTGAGTGCAAACATGTGTCACTTCCTGTTGCATAATGATTTATTGTGTCGATTGGTGCTGTTATTTGAAGTAAATGTTATTTCATCATTTTTTGGCATGTCCACATATCCTTCATTTATGCAAAAATCATGAACACACTGGATATATGCATGTCCATAAAAACTATGTATTGTTACGTTAGGAAAAGATGATTACAATGCAGGCAGTCAAATATATGTCATTGGTCTTCAGGGGCGCAGTAGAAGAGTACAATAATACAGGTGTTCGACCATCTGTTTTTATGGATGGGTCAGGGGATCTGCAGATATACCTTTGTGACCCGATACTTGATGATCCTGAGACGGTTGAACCCATCCCTGATATGGAACTTGAGGTCAATGGCGGACAGTTTGCAGGGTCCATTGGTAACGGCTTTAATGCTGCCTATAACAAGGTAAGGCCAGAAGTAGGGTCTGAACAGTTACCACTTTAATTCCTCTATTTGAATAAGACCTTTCTATTGGCATTGGTCTAGATCTGTTTTTAATTTCACATTCCACAACTCCTTTTTCTCTTTTTGTCCCATTAACTATAATAGTACAGAGAGCAAAGAAAGCACCAATGTCAACACGAATACTGCTCACCAATGATGACGGTGTCTACGCTGCCGGCATCAGGGCGGCCTACAGGAGTGTATCCGATCTGGGTAATGTCACTGTTTCAGCACCTGCTATGCAGCAAAGTGGTGTGGGACGCTCTATATCCATATTTGAGCCATTGCGCATTAATCGTACAGTTATAGACGGCATAGAAGTAAATGCAGTGGGTGGGACTCCTACTGATTCCGTAATACTTGGAATTTTTACTATCATGAAGGAATTGCCTGATCTTATCCTTTCAGGCTTCAATATCGGGGAGAACATAAGTACTGATACTATCACAACATCCGGTACCATCGGTGCTGCACTCGAAGGTGCAAGTTATGGTGTTCCTGCTATTGCAGCTTCCATACAGGTAAAGGAAGAAGGTCTTAAGTTCGATGATCTCAGGGATTTCCAGCATGACTTTGATGTAGGTGTGAAGTTTGTGAATCGGGTGGCAAAAAAAGTGTTGAAGAATGGTCTTCCTGAAAATGTGGACCTTTTGAACATTAACATCCCGCATTTTGCGGAAGAAAATTGTGAGGTGGAAATAACAAGCCTTGCACGCAAGTTCTTCAAGACTGATGTGGAAGAGCGTCATGATCCTCGGGGAACTTCATATTACTGGATCACAGGTGACCTTATCCATGAAGCAGAAGATGGTACGGATGTCAATGCCATTGAGAATGGTCATATATCTGTGACACCTATCTCGCTGGATGCGACATCTCCGATAAAGTTCTCAGATATAGAACATCTGGTCTGATTGTGTGATACCTCTGGCCGGATGATAATTACCAGATTTATTTTTTCAGTTTGATGGTGATGTCCTTCCAGTCCGGGTCGACACCGTGAAGTGTCTCCACAGAAGAACTTGCCATTGCTCCAAGTATCTTCTGTACGAAATGGTTGATCTCGATATCATTACCGTCAACTGTAAGCTCTACTTCCATTTTATTGATCTCCAATGATTGTTTTTTTGTCAATGATCCTTCTTTCTTTCGAGTCCCTGTAGAAAGGTATTCTACGTTCTATGGATGATCTCAGGAGTTCAGGAAGGTCTTCAGGATCAGCATTTGAGAAGTCTATAAGATTATCATTGACAAGAAGGCAGGGTTTTAACTTACCATCCGCAGTTATCCTGAGCCTGTTGCAATTAGCACAGAATTCCGCATTGTCAATAGGTCGTACGAACTCAACTTCTGCCCCGTCGATAATATAGCTTTTACGGTGATGCATTTTGCGCATCCTGATCGTATCGGCACGCCTTTCAAGATCATTTTCGATCTCCTCAGCATCGAGGTTGTATTGAGCACCTTCCCTGAAGTCCATGACCTGTATAATTTGCAACACAAGGTCTCCCTTGTGACTTCGAACGAACTCCAGCATATCATCTATCTCATCCTCATTTATGCCTTTGAGGAGGACCATGTTGATCTTCACAGGGGTCAGGCCAGCATCGATTGCTGCATTTATCCCTTCGAGGACATCATTCAGGTTTTCCGGTTTTCCATGTGTGATGTAGGCATATTTTTCCGGGTCAAGGGTGTCAAGACTGACATTGGCGCGGTCCAGACCTGCTTCTTTAAGACTGTATGCCCGTTCTTTCAGGAGAACGCCGTTAGTTGTCACTGAGACATCTTTAAGCTCCGGCAATGCCCTGAGTATCTCCTCGAAATCTTTCCTGACAAGAGGTTCACCGCCTGAGAACTTGACCTTATTGACGCCGAACTTTGCTGATGTGGTCACTATGTCGGAGATCATTTCAACCGTCATCTCATTTCTGCTGCCTTCATCTCCTTCACTGTGGCAATAGATGCAGTCAAGGTTGCAGCGGTTGGTAAGTGATATCCGAAGACTTTTGACCGTTCGGCCGAACTTGTCTGTAAGAAGATCATTTGAAGTTTTCATGCTCGTATACACTAGAATGGCTTAAGTTATGAACAGGAATAGTAATGGATATATATAAAACCAACTCAATTAGTGGCATGAAACGATCGGTCCTAATTGCAGGAACACATAGCGGCGTAGGCAAGACCACCGTGGCAATGGGTGTTATGGCCGCCCTTACGAAAAGGAATATGAAAGTACAGCCTTACAAGGTTGGTCCTGATTACATAGATCCTACTCATCATACTGCTATCTGTGGCAGGTCCTCAAGAAATCTTGATACGTTCATGATGGGCGTTGATGGTGTTCGCAGGACTGTTGCTAACAGCTACAAGGATGCTGATATCTCTGTCATCGAAGGCGTAATGGGTCTTTACGATGGCATGAACTCAACGGAGATCGCCAGTTCAGCCCATGTTGCCAAGTCTCTTTGTATCCCTGTTATTCTGGTAGTGAACGTGCACGGCATGTCCAGAAGTGCAGCTGCCATCGTTAAAGGCTTCACCGAGTTCGACAAGGATGTGAACATTGCCGGTGTCATCCTGAACAGGGTGGGCAGCCCCCGGCATGCCCAGATGATCAAAGATGTTCTTCCCGACATTCCTGTTGTGGGAACTGTTCCAAGGAACAACGACATAAAGGTACCTTCAAGGCATCTTGGCCTGCACATGGCCTCAGAACAGGATTATGATATTGGCAAGCTTGCAGAGTTCATTGAAGAAAATGTTGACATCGATGAGATCCTCTCCCTTGCTTCCGAGCCAAAGAAACCTGAGGTCGAAGATGACCGGTGTGTTGGCAATATGTCGGAGGTCACAATTGGTGTTGCCCGTGATGATGCATTCTGTTTCTATTATGAAGAAATGTTCGATATGTTCCGTAAATGTGGTGCCAGGATCGAGTTCTTCAGTCCTCTTGATGGTGATATCCCTGAAGTGGATGGTATGTACTTTGGTGGCGGATATCCTGAACTTAACATTGCCGAGCTTGAAAAGTCAAGGACGACCAAAAAGCTCAAAGACTTCTCAGCAGATGGCATGCCGATCTATGGTGAATGCGGAGGGTTACAATACCTTTGCAGTTCCTATGAGATCGAGGATGTTGTTTACAAAATGGCAGACCTTTTCCCTGCAGAGACTATCCTTACAAAGAGACTTCAGGCACTGGGATACACCGAAGGTGTTGCAAAGGGCAAGTTCATAAAAGGACCTGTCAGGGGACATGAGTTCCACTACTCGCTCACAGAATGTGACAGTGATTCAAGACTTGTTTACGAGATGTCTCGTGGAAAAGGTATCATGAACGGCAAGGATGGTATCACAGAGCACAATTCACTGGCAAGCTATATGCATGCACATCCAGGTTCTTTCCCTGTGGACAGTTTTGTGGAACAGTGCCGCAAATATAGTCGAAAATAAGGCGTAAGAAAAACAGAATATAATGCTACTATGGTAGGAAATGGTTCTCGGTAGAACCTTATAAAAGTTCAAAAGAATGGCTTCAAGCCTTCTTTTCGTTCTCTTTTTCCATTTTGTTCTTGATCCACATCCTTCTGCTGTAATAGCCTAAAGGGTGCTTTGTGTTTTTACAGATCTCATCAGGATTGTAGCAGTTGCCGTATGTGCGCATCGTATTGCATGATGGTGGCTTATAAGATGTTCCTGATGAGCCGGCAATATGCTGGATCTGGTATCTTGTTTTCTCCTCGTCAAAGTCCGGAGATACATTGAACATAGCGACGACCTCGTCCACGGTCATTCCAATGTTCAATAGGAACGATGTCATTGCAAATCTCATCGAATGGGCAAGGTTCACGCCTGCCCTGACATTTGCTATGGCCTGTACGACGCATGGTGGGAACAGTTCACTTTCCACTTTCTGGAACTCTCCAATGCCGAAATCGGATTTTTTCTCCTCAAGGATCTCGCTGATCTCTGCAAGGTATGATGTGCATGCCTGGCTGATCTCTTCAGGGACTGAAAGTGGAAGCGCATTCTGTATGCGTGAGCGTATAGCTTCCTGCAGCAGGCGTGCAAACTCTTCCTTGCTGATCCTGACATGTCCTGCTTTCATTTTCCTGTTGACAAGTTTCCAGTTCAGGTCCTTTAAGGTAGTTGCAAGTTTGATGTAATCAGTAAAATGAAGATCAAAAAGGATATCGTGGGATTCCATATTTTCGTAGGTTTCGGCATTGATCTGGAAATCAAGGCCAAGTTCCTGTAGGAATTCCGGTTGCTGCGTCTTAAGAAGCCTGTATGCAGCTTTTGCTTCTGCAAGTGCATATTTTCTTATCAGGAATTGGTCATCGATACAGGATACCAGTATCCTTGCAAAAGGGTATGACAAAAGTTCGGTGAGGATCTTTCCCTCTTCCGAAGCCGAAGGTGATGGTTTTTCGATCTCTCCTGATAATGATTGTATTACACGCTCCTTTCCTCTCATGCGGGCAGAGTCAAGTGCGCGGGAGGATAGGAGTTTCTCTGGTGAAAAACCGAGGCCACCGACATATTCGGATGCCTCGGATACAAAAGGATATAAGGCGAGATCTCTGCTGTCCATTTTAGTCAGATTCGATCCTTGGTGCCAGGAGATATCCGATAGTACCAGCTCCGTTAGCAATGGAGAAGTTGATCTTTATCGGGAAGTCCTTTCCAAGGTGTAGTGTTACTTCATTGGATTTAGAGGCGGGTTTGATTATGTCTGACAGGTAGTCCAGTGAGAACAGTGAACGTGTATCATTTGCTTTGATATCGATCAGCTGGTCGCGTGACATTGTGAGTTTTACACGGTCAGTATCGCCTTCAGCTTCCATGAAGAAATTTTCTCCTTCAACACCAAGTAACATGTGGTCACTAATCTTCTCTGCAGCTTTGACAGCCTTCTGGAGGTCCTTTCCGTTGAGAACGATCTCGGCCGGGAGCTCGAGCTGTGGGATCCTTGGTTCTGCACGGATGGTTGACGGGTCAAGTAGTGAGAGTGTGTATGAGAAACCACCGATCTGTATCTTCAGTTTCTTTGTATCTTCATCAAGTTCCATCTGGACCTTGTCGTCCCTGTCTGCAACTGCAAGTATGTCACTTACTCTTGACAGGTCTAATCCCAATTCGCAGTCATCTGCACTAAAATCATCAAAAGCATCAGTTGCCAGGTCAAAACTGACCATTGCAACGTTTGCAGGATCTACTGCCCGGACCGCGATTCCTTCCGGTGAGATCCTGAATCTTGCTTCATCCACGAGTACAGATAGTGTTTCGATTGAATCTTTTAGAAGATATGCATCAATTGTCGCCTTGAACATGTTGTTTCTCCGCCAAATAGTTTCGATTTCAACTTCTTTATATCATTTACAGTATATATGCTTTCACTGTTCTTTGCACACATATCCTCAGTCATATTCACGCCATGTGAAGCTGCATTTGGTACACTTGAAGAACCTGGTCTCGGATTCATCAGCAGATCTGAGCTGTCTTAACCACCAGTATGCTACGTTGTTCTCACATTCAGGGCACCTTGCTGTAGTTGTGGGGAGTCCTTCGTCAATGTCGCCTTCAAGTACAGTGACCTCTCTTTCTTCACGGTTCGATCTTGATACAAGTTCAGGGTTTGTTTCCTTATCTTTTGTGTACCCACATTTTTTGCATTTTAATGAGCCTTCGATGGGGAACATCATGCTCTTACATTTTGGACAGAATTCCATTAATATCATCTCCTGCGTCTTCAATCATTTTTCGGTGGTCGAAAGCTATATCTGGTAGCTCCTTCAGGTCGAATAGGGCTACTTCAGCTGCGTCAGTGGCGGCCTTTGGTTCGCCGTGACCTATAGCAAGGTAACATACAGATACGGTATGTCCTCTCGGATCACGCGAAGGCTCTGAATACACTCCTATCAATTTAACAAGATTGATAGATAGTCCGGTCTCTTCATACGCTTCCCGAATTGCCGCAGCTTCGGTAGTCTCGCCTATCTCCACGAAACCACCCGGTAGTGCAAATCCGTTTTTGAAAGGGGGATTCTTTCTTTTTATCAGTATAATCTTACCATTTAAGATGATTACGGCATCAACTGTGAGCAGGGGGGTGGTGGGAACTGTCATTTGAACAAAACCTTAATACAATTAGCAAGATACTATATATGATACCTGTGATAAAGGTGTTTGATAATGATAGAAAACGTACTATGGATCGCAGTTGCCCTGATGGTATTATCCTCGATCATACCTGTAACAAGAGGAATAAAGTTCCTCGTAGGTGGGGTAGGGTGGATATTCTTTTCTCTTCATTGGGCATACCAGCCGCTTCATTATATTGAGATCAGTGACTATTTCAATGTAGTACTGACCCTGGCAATTGCTGCTTTCTGCCTTTTTATGGCACATAATATGATACGTGAGTACAGGGAACCTTCGGCATCCGGTCGGAGTCAGGATCTCAATGTCATTCTGATGGTTACGAGCGCAACGGCAATAGGCTCATTGTTCTACTTCCCTTTCGCGAACATTCCTTCCCTGAACCAGTGGATCATATCTAATGTGACCAATGCTACAGCCGGTTTGCTTGGCTTCCTGGGTTATAATGTAGAGTCAACATGGCATAAGATAACCTACAATGGTTATACTGTGCAGATCATACTTGCCTGTACTGCCATCGAAAGTATTGCCCTGTTCACGGGACTTATCATCTCCATCAATGGGTCTTTCAAGAGAATAATGTCGGCATTCATGGTCTCTGTGCCTGTAATATTTATGCTTAACATCGTCAGGAATGTCTTTGTAATAGCAGCTTATGGGGACCAGTGGTTCGGACCTGAAAGTTTTGAGATCGCTCATCACGTGATCGCAAAGATCGGTTCAGCCATTGCACTCTTTGTGATCGCTTACGTTGTGATGCGAATATTGCCTGAACTTCTTGACATGATCGATGGGTTGTGGCAAATGACAACTAAGCATATCCTGAAAATTGTAAGGAAAGGCTAAGGACTTCAGAAATGTTAGCTAAAGATTCTACCTCGTGGATCGCTGTTGTGGGCTTTTTTGCTCTGGCAAGCACAATAGCATCCTCTCTGACAGACCTTGCATTACTTCGTTACCTATCATATTTTGGTCTTGCTCTCTTTGTCTTTATAATATGGTTCTTCAGGGATCCCGAAAGGAAGACAAAGATATGTGACCATTGCCTGTTCTCTGCCGCTGATGGTAAGGTAATAGACGTGGCCAATGGCAAGGTCTGCGTTTTCATGAACGTTCACAATGTTCATGTCAACCGTGCTCCGATCTCCGGAACTATCCGTAGCATAACTCATAAAAAAGGCGGGCACATGCCAGCTTTCAATAAGGATTCCGAACGTAACGAGCGTACGATCACAGTTATTGAAAGCAGCCACGGGGATGTAGAAGTAACTCAGATCGCCGGTGTCCTTGTACGCAGGATAGTGTCATATTTGCAGGTGGGCGACAACGTAGCCAGCGGACAAAAGATCGGGATGATACGCTTCGGTTCCCGGGTCGATGTGATCATTCCTTCTGATTTTGAGATATCGTGCAAGGTCGGTGATCGTGTGTATGCAGGGGAAACCATGATCGCAAAAGAAAAGGGATTCAAGAGGAATAAACAATGATGTTCAAAGCCCTCCGGGTCCCGGATCTTGTAACACTTGGAAATGCCCTTTTTGGCATGATGGCTATATTCAGTGCATGCTCCGGGTATGCGGATCTTGCTTTTATATTCATCTTTTTTGCAGCTATTGCTGATGGCATGGATGGTTTCCTGGCACGCAGGATGCCTAACAGTGCTATCGGTGAGTATCTGGATTCCCTCGCAGATGCCATTTCCTTTGGTGTTGCGCCTGCAGCTGCCTTATATTTCATCTATGGTTATTCTCATCCTTACATAATGGCCATTGGGGCATGTTTCTATCTGTTCTGTGGAATAATCCGCCTTGCAAGGTTCAACACAAAACAGAAAAGCATACCTGATTTTGAAGGTCTGCCTATAACCGCATCTGCTGTAGTGATCGCCTCTTATATGCTCATGGCAGACAGGTATGTCCAGTTCTACGGAGTTATCGCAATTGTGCTGTTGCTCTCTTTCCTTATGGTAAGTGAGTATCCTTATCCTAAGTTAAGGGGTGCAAAAGCAATGGCTTTTGTAGCGATCGTATTCATTTTGCCCATAGCATCTTACATTGTATTGCCTGCATATCTTTCAATATTCTCAACAGCAATGTTCCTGCTTCTATTACTCTATCTTGAATCTCCTATAATGAGGATCCCAAGGAAGTATTACGAGGACTAATGGGGTTTAAGTGGGAATCTAAAATAGAAATGGGGGCTGGAAACCCCCTTTAATGTCTTATTCTTCATCCTGAATGGCTACTTCAACAGTTATGCCGCGTTCATTCGCATCCACAATTATTGTGCATCCTTCGGGAGCTTTGCCTTCAACGATCAGTTTTGCAACCGGTGTCTCTACCTCGTTCTGAATTACACGTTTTAGCGGTCGTGCTCCGAACGACTCGCTGTATCCCGCATCTCCAAGATAATGCTTTGCACCATCAGTGATCTCAAGTGTGATCCTCTTGTCCTTAAGCCTGTGGACAAGGTCCGCCACCTTGATATCCACTATCTGTACAAGCTGGCCCTTTGTCAGCGGTCTGAAGATCGCCAGCTCATCGATACGGTTGATGAATTCCGGTCTGAAATGTTTGGTCAGCTCGTTCTGTGCCATCTCCTGCATGCTAGCGTAGTCTTCACCCTTCTCGAGTTTTGAGATGGCGTAGTCCACACAGATGTTCGATGTCATGATGATCAACGTGTTCTTGAAGTTCACAGTCCTTCCGTGTGAATCTGTCAGGCGCCCGTCATCAAGTATCTGGAGCATGACATTGAACACGTCATGATGAGCCTTTTCGATCTCGTCGAACAGGACGACCGAATAAGGTCTCCTGCGCACTGCTTCGGTAAGCTGTCCGCCTTCCTCATGACCGATGTATCCTGGTGGTGCACCGATCAGCCTTGAAACGGTGTGTTTTTCCATGTACTCGGACATGTCGATTCGGATCATGTTGTTCTCATCATCGAAGAGCTCAGTTGCCAGTGCTTTGGCAAGCTCTGTCTTACCCACACCGGTCGGTCCGAGGAAAATGAAACTTCCTATAGGCCTCTTCGGGTCCTTGATGCCTGCATAGGCACGGATGACCGCGTCAGAGACAGCTTTTACTGTTTCATCCTGTCCGATCAATCTCTCATGGAGCTTGTCTTCCAGATGGGTGAGCTTCTCACGTTCTCCTTCCATGAGCTTCGTGATCGGGATGTTCGTCCACTGGCTGACCACCTGTGCTATATCCTCTTCACCAACCTCTTCTTTGAGGAGCATCTCTTCCTGCTGTTCCTGAAGCTTTGCCTCTTCTTCATTATACTGATGTTCAAGAGGGGTCAGTGTGCCGTATTTCAGCTTTGAGGCCTGTTCGAAGTCACCGCTGTTCTCAGCCAGTTCAAGCTGGATCTTGATCTCTTCGATCTGCTGTTTTAAGGAACTCAGGTTTGCGATGATATCCTTCTCTCCCTGCCATTTTGCACGCATGGCATCGGATTCAGCACGAATGTCCGCAAGCTCCTTTTCAAGATCTGCAAGTCTCTCCTTTGAAACCGCATCTTTTTCTTTCTTGAGTGCTTCGCGTTCCATCTCCAGCTGCAGGATCTTCCTGTCAGCTTCGTCCAGTTCAGATGGTTTGCTGTCTATGGATGTCCTGACCTTTGCAGCGGCCTCATCCACAAGATCGATGGCTTTGTCAGGCAGGAACCTGTCTGAGATGTAACGGTCGCTGAGAACCGCTGCTGCCACAAGTGCAGTATCCTTAAGCCTCACTCCGTGGTGGACCTCATATCTTTCTTTTAATCCTCTCAGGATAGAGATGGTATTCTCAACATCCGGCTGGTCCACCAGTACCGGGAGGAATCTTCTCTCAAGAGCTGCATCTTTTTCGATATATTTGCGATACTCATCAAGGGTCGTAGCACCGATACAGTGCAGTTCTCCTCTCGCAAGCATCGGTTTTAGCAGGTTGCCTGCATCCATGGCGCCTTCAGTGGCACCTGCACCTACAATTGTGTGCAATTCATCGATAAAGAGAATGATCTGTCCTTCGGAGTCTGCAACTTCCTTCAGTACCGCTTTGAGACGTTCCTCGAACTCTCCTCTGAACTTTGCTCCTGCGATAAGTGAACCCATGTCAAGTGCGATGATCTTCTTATCTTTCATGGCATCTGGAACATCCCTCTTTGCAATACGCAATGCAAGGCCCTCTACAATTGCTGTCTTTCCGACACCGGCTTCTCCGATGAGGACCGGGTTGTTTTTCCTGCGTCGGGAAAGGATCTCGATGGTGTGTCTTATCTCCTGGTCCCTTCCGATAACAGGGTCTAGTTTTCCCTGTGCAGCAAGTTCGGTAAAGTCAATGCCGTATTTCTTGAGCGGTTCCATAGTATCTTCGGGATTCTCACTTGTAATGCGTCGGTTCCCCCTTAGTTCTTTTATAGCCTGTAAAGCAGCTTCAAGTGTGATCCCCGCTTCTTCAAGTATGCGATAGCCAGGGCTTCCTTTTTCTTTTAATAATGCTATGAGTAGGTGCTCTACACTGACATACTCATCGTTCATGGTGCGAGCTTCCTTGTCAGCAGTATCGAGTACCCTGTTATATGACTGGCTCACGTATGCCTGCTCGTTTCCCGGACCTGAAACCTGCGGCAGTCCGGACAAATGCTCCTCCAGTTTTCGGACAATTGCCTGTGTGTCAGAGCCCATGTTATTAAGAAGTGTAGGGACAAGACCACTGTCCTGTTCCATTAATGCAAGGAACAGATGTTCACAATCTGTCTGCTGGTTGTAATACCTTGCAGAAATGGTGAATGACTTCTGGACAGCTTCCTGTGCTTTCTGTGTAAAACGGTTTAGATCCATTTGAACCTCCTTATGTTATTGGTTATGTAATGGTTTCTTCTACGTCATGTGATCACTATATGGATTACATGCGCGTACTCAGCGATGACCCGATTGCATCATTAAAGCATACTCCCCTTGCTCATTTGATGGCATAATTATATTTTCAGGTCACAACCGGTCATATTTGTGAATTGCATGATTTACACTTCAAATTATCTGTCTTAGTATTTAAGTGTTTTGTATATATTGCAAATTAAACTCGATTTTATAGTTTTCATATTAATTTTATCGATATGATTTGTACAAAAATGAAAAGGTATATATGTTGTAAAATCAATGTATCTTTGATGGCTCGTCAAATCATCCTTATCAATATTGAAAAACCCGTGGAAAAGGACCTTGAGAAAGATATCCATTGGGTTTGCGATAGTTTTGGTCTTTCCTCAGGAAGGGATGTCGAAGACATCTCCAAAAAGATAGTCATGGGCCTGCTTTCAAATCTGTCCCGTGATGAAGGAGTTACCTCTGAAATGCTTGCGCGTTCTCTGGATATCAACTTACCTCGTCTAAATCATCATCTTCGCAACCTTATAGGGTCGGGTCTTGTCTACCGAAGAAAAAAAATGCTATATCTTCGTGGTGGAAGCCTTAAAGCCGCGGTCTGCGAGATGAGAAAAGATTCTGAAAGGATATTCGATGAGCTGGAACAAATTGCAGAAGAGATAGACGATGAGGTCGGTTTGATGAGTAGGTGAGCTTACTCATCTTGATTTTCAAAAGACTGGCCTATAGTTCGCCATCCTTATATATTGCTTGTTTATATAATATGAATTGAATGATTGTGGGGACAATTGTTCATATTGGGTGAACGGGAGGGATTGTTATCATTGCAAATGGTGAATCCGAGGTAGATGATGAGCTTAGCGTGGATTCGTTGATTTCATCTTTTAAAGATAGGTGCAACGAAGAAATATCCGAACATCATATAGCGGAGAATCTGTCAAATAATAATTATTTCCTTCTAAGGAACGTTCTGGAATCTACGGATGATGGAATTTCTTTTTTTGATAACAACGGGACTATCCGGCTGGTGAACAATAAGTTCAGGGAGATCTGGAATATTCCTGATGATGCCGACACTGAGAAGAACTACATTGATGCATTTGTCAAATATGGTTTAGCTCAACTGAAAAATCCGGATCACATCCTTTCAAAGATCAGGAGATTTCCACGATCAGCTGAAAATAGTTCCGATGTCCTTTATTTCAAGGACGGTCGAATATTTGAGTACCATCTTTTCCCTGTTGTTACGGAGGGGGTCATCAAGGGGCATGTTTGTAGTTATCGTGATATCACCAGGAGGAAAAAGGCAGAGTCCGATTTTCAGGAATACGCCCGGGAACTGGAACGATCAAATGAGATCAAAGACCTGTTCACTGATATTATACGGCATGATCTGCTTAATCCTGCAGGCCTTGTAAAGGGGTTTGTGGAAATATTGCTTAAGAGGGAGTTCGATCCGGACACTACTGAAAAGCTCTGTGCTATTAAAAGAAGTAACCGAAAGCTTATTGAAATGATCGAATCAGCTTCTAAGCTTTCAAGGCTGGAATCCATTAGTGAACTGGAATTCAGGGAGTTTGATGTTGGTGGATTTATGAGGATGGCAGTAGAGGCTCTCCATGGTCAGTTCGAAAGTAAACATATAGTTCTTGAAAACAATATAACTGGTGCACATAAAGCAAAAATAAGTCCGATTATAGAAGAGGTCTTTGTGAATTTGCTTTCAAATGCAGTAAAATATAGTCCTGAGAACAGCAAGGTGATCGTTGGTATTCTTGACAACGGTGATAGGTGGAAGGTAACAGTAACCGATTTCGGTGAAGGGGTTGCTGATGAGGACAAACCATACGTTTTCGAAAGATTCAAGCGTGTTAACAAGGTTGCAGTGAAAGGAACAGGTTTGGGTCTTGCTATTGTCAAAAGGATAATTGACCTGCATGGTGGCGAAGTGGGTGTGGAGGACAATTCTGAAGGAAAAGGAAGTGTTTTCTGGGTAACAGTGAAGAAGGCCTGATCTTTTTTCCTGATCGTACTAATTTTAAGGGACCGTATTGGCTTTATATTTTTAGGTCAATTCCGTTGCAGCAATGATCATGGTAGGTAACATATGGCCGAAAACACAATAACCGACAGGGATAACGTTTTTTTTGAAGCTGGAATTAAACTTGGAGCTTTGTATCATCAGTTCACCGGTTCTCCTGTGAGCCTGAGGACGGTGGAAAGTCTTGAGACTGCTATTGCGCAGAGCATCTCTGTGCAGCCCTGTGTTGAAAAGATAACCGTTTCTATCGACAGGGATATGGTACGTTCAAAGCTTAATGATGAATTTGGTTACTGTGAGCTGGAAGGTCGCATGCTCAATGTCCAGATCGATGCAAAATACGGCTCCGTAAGAGCCCATGTCTCAATGGAGTTCAATAAAGAGCTGGATTATCCGTTAATGAAAATAGATAAGGTCTACTGACTGCCTTTATCAGGCAATCAGATGGAAGACCTTAAGATGTTAATGGGTTAAATGGAAGTGAAACCTTCCACAACCTTTTTGTTCTGTTCTTCTGTGCCAATGGTAATTCGTATGAGTGAATCTCCCGCATTGGCAAAGGAAGTGCAGTCACGCACAATGATCCCTTTTTTAAGTAATTCTGTGGTAATATCACGTGCTTTGTGTGGGGCTACGTCAACAAGGACAAAGTTTGCCTGGGTGTCATAGACCTTGAACGGGATGTTATCCTGAAGATATTTCTTACCCGCACGAGCCAGTTCAATGCTCCTGTTCAGGTGTTCGGTATCTGAAAGTGCAGCAACACCTGCAGAGACTGCTGCGGTGCTGACATTGAATGGAGTTGCTATCTTCATGTATTCTTCCCTGAGCCATATTGGAAGCATTCCGTATCCGATCCTCATTCCGGCAAGACCGAATGCTTTTGAGAATGTCCTTCCGACAATGATGTTGTCATATTCCGGAACAAGGTGTGCGATATTCTTGTCAGAAAATTCCACGTATGCTTCATCAACGAATACAAGGGCTTTAGTGGCTTCTGCGATCCGGAGTATGTCCTCTTCCGGTACAACATTACCTGAAGGGTTGTTTGGTGAGCACAGGAAGATGATCTTTGTGAGTGGTGTGATGGCATCAAGTACTTTTTCAACGTCCACTGAGAAGTCTTCTTCACGCTGGACGTAAATAGGAATTGCACCGTTTGCACGTGCAGAGATCTCGTAGTAGGAGAATGTCGGTGTTGTAAGGATGACCTCATCACCGCGGCTGATGACAAGTCTTGTGAGGCCGTCCAGAAGTCCGTCCATGCCGGGACCTGAAGCTACGATGTGATCAGCAGTTATCCCCGTGTATTTGGATATCGCTTCTACAAGCTCACGTGCATCTGCTGAAGGGTAAATACTGATCCCCTGTGCATCTTTTATTAGTGCTTCCACTGCTTTTGGTGAAGGTCCCAGTGGGTTCTCGTTCGAACCGAGTTTGATGACCGATGCAGGGTCCAGTCCATAGACTCTTACAATATCATCAATTGATTTGCCCGGAACATACTTTGCAATGGATGCAACTTCTTCTTTTATCAGTTCATATCTGGGCAAGTACATCCACCACCGTGTCGATCTGTTCTTTGGTGATAACCAGAGGAGGTGCGATACGGATAACTTTCTCGGATGTGCAGTTAAGGAGCACACCATTTTCTCTTGCAAGGTCCACAATGTCTGCACAGGGTTTGTTGATCTCCACGCCTATCATGAGTCCGCGTCCACGAACTTCCACAATGTTGTCAAGCTCAAGTAACCTGAGCTTGTCCATGAAATACTCTCCCTTCTGTGCTGAGTGCTCCACAAGACCTTCGTCCCTGATCACATTAATGGATGCAAGGGATGCTGCACATGCCAGTGGCCCGCCTCCGAAGGTTGCAGCATGCTGGCTCTTTCCAAAGGATATGCCATCACGTGCCACAATAGCACCCATTGGGAATCCTCCGCCGATTGCTTTTGCCATGGTCATGATGTCCGGAACTACCTTTGAATGGTCTTTACAGAACCATTTTCCTGTCCTTCCAAAACCGGTCTGGACCTCATCGAATATCAGGAGCATGTCGTTCTCATCACAGATCTCACGTACCTCTTTGAGATACTCGTCTGATGGGACATTGATACCGCCTTCTCCCTGTATGGGTTCTACGATAACTGCTGCAGTATCTTTTGTTATTTCATCCCTGATCGCCTGTGCATCGTTGTAGGCAACAAACTTTTCCCCCTGTATAAGAGGTTCAAACGGTGTCCTGTAAATGGATTTGTGTGTTACTGTAAGAGAACCCATTGTACGGCCATGGAATGAGTGTTCCGCTGCGATGAACTCGGTCTTTCCTGTTGTGACCCTTGCCAGTTTCATTGCGGCCTCAACGGCTTCGGTACCGGAGTTACAGAAGAATGCACGGCCCATGCTGGTAATATTGATAAGTTCCTCGGCAAGTTGTGCCTGCACATCGGTATAGTATATGTTTGAAACGTGTATGAGCTTCTCTGCCTGTTTGCTGATCGCCTCTACGACGCGAGGGTGGCAGTGTCCCACATTGTTTACGGCAATTCCTGCCACACAATCAATGAACTCATTACCGTTGATATCGCGGACAACTGAACCTTTCCCACTCTCAAGAGCGATGGGTTGGCGTGTGTATGTCTGCATTACGTACTTTCCGTCCTTTTCTACAATTGATTTGTAATCCTTTGATAGGGTAGTCTCTTTGGTCATAGAATCCCTCAAAATTAGTTATGTTCGTCAAATATCGAGTGTCATCAGTTCTTTTTCGTTGAGGACATCCTCTTCTTCACGCTCGAAGACTATCCCGCCTGATGCTCTCATGACACCGTCCACACGTGCGCTTTCATGTATCCTTATGGAACTGGCATTTATCTCTCCAAGAACGTGTGTACCTTTATGGATATGTACATTTCCACGTGAAACTATGTTTCCGTGTATGGTATTGTTCTCACCAAGGTTCACGGCGTCCATGGTACGTATGCTTCCGTAGAGCGTAGTGCCATTTGCCAGATCAAGCGACGTAGCGCGTATGTTCCCCACAAGGCGGCAATCACTTCCGATAACAGCATTTGAAGGGACCCTTATTGAATCGATGGATATCTTGGAGCCGTTTGGTATGATCATGGCAGCAGTGCCGATGGTCTCAACTTCTTCATCAAACATCTCGCTTAATGCCTTTTCGACCTCTTCGTCCTTGCCCATGCGCAAAAGTTCGGTCAGGTACAGGAATAGATATGCGATTACAGGAACCGGATTCCTTACAACGATCCATCCCTTTGCCTCGAATCCGTCACTGATCTTTACATTGTTGCCGATATCAAGGTCACCTTTGACCACAAGCTTCCCGTCAATGGAGACGAACTCTCCGATGTAGGCGTTCTCTTTTGTCTTGACAGTTCCGCCAATGTGGGACCAGATATCGATCCTGATATCAGATCTGGCATTGATATCGCCGGAAACCTCAACCCTTTCTCCGAGGATCGCAGAATCAGCTATCAGGCCATATCGTACATCTGAATGGTTACCTACTATGATGTCTCCATCCAGCACAATATTGTGCTCTTCCATTTTTGTATTGTCCGGAATGACAAACGTTTTAAAGAGTTCCTCTTCTGCGATGATTTCACCCTCCAACGAGATGAATTTGAGGCGATATATAAGTTCACAGCTTATTTAACCTGTTGCTATATGTATATTTTGACGTTAGCCCCATCTGACGGGACCTTCCGGATGCCTGCAGGGTTACTGTTCACATCCACAACGTACGTCCACTGCAGCGCCTGTATCAAGTGCTTCAACCTCATCGGGTGAAAGCATGAGCTGTCCTGTAGCAATGGCCTTATCGTTCTCATCTACAATGATGACCTCATCACCGCTTCGAAGACCGGGGTCTATGGATGTCACATGTTTTGCGAATGTGGTCTTTCCCTTTGAAACAAATGGTACTGCATCATCGCATACTGTTACCCTTAAGGCTGGTGCAGGAACGTGTGAGTGGATCGCTGTAGCCGCTTCCATGCTAAGTGTGAACATTCCATCCCTTGCTCTTGCTGTTGCAATACGCTTGCCATCGATCATGATCTGCCTGATACGTTTTGTCCTTGAGAGTTGGAATGTCACGTCATCAGAAAAAAGAATCTCTCCGCATCCTTTGCCGAACTGGTAGTCAGCCATAATACGAACCTTTTTGATCATCTTCGTCTTTTTATCCATGGGCGCAAGATTAAGGATAGAGCTTAAAATGGTTGACGGTCGGATATTGAAAAAAGGAGTTGCAATAAAATTCTACTAACTTCTTTTATATTTAAATGATATCGAACATCTTTAAATATCATTATCTCTATTTATTATTTGAGGAAGCGGACAGATTGCTTGCAAACTTTTGTGTTGTAAATGACTGTAATCAAGCAAACCATTCATCCCCTCAAACAAAGCCGTTTCCTCACTCTCTTGTAGTTTTTTCTTATAAATATTTCTTAATGTCTTTCTGTTGTTCTTCTTTTGTTTCTAGTGATATTTCTTTGATGTTTTAACTTCTCTTAATATTTAGACAACTCTAAGCAAAGCTATGCTGTTCTAATATCTTACCCGATCAGTTCTTAAGGAATATTCTGTCGGATCAGCCTTTAACAACGCCCAGTGGCATCATTCTTGCGACCTTTCTTGCGATTCCAAGATCGTGTACAACATTGACGACATCACTGCTGGACTTGTAAACGCCAGGTGCTTCCTCTGCGATCACGGATGGATGGGCAGCTCTGACCATTATTCCGCTTTTCTCAAGTTGGCTCTTGATATCTTCCCCGTGGAATTCCTTCTTCGCATGTGCACGGCTCATGACTCTGCCTGCTCCATGACATGCGCTTCCGAAAGAGATATCCATTGAAGCTTCTGCTCCGTGAAGTACGAACGAAGCTGTTCCCATGCTTCCAGGTATCAGGACCGGTTGGCCGACATCGCGGTATGCCTGTGGTACATCCTTGTGTCCTGGGGGGAATGCTCTTGTAGCTCCTTTCCTGTGTACGTAGACGTTCTTTTTCTTACCATCTACGGTATGTTCTTCCAGTTTTGCCACATTGTGTGCAACATCATAGACCAGATCAAGTCCAAGCTCATCAATGTCGGACCTGAACACCTCTGAAATGATCTCCCTGGTCCAGTGGGTAATGATCTGCCTGTTGTTCCATGCATAGTTTGCAGCACATATCATGGATCGGAAGTAGTTCTGTGCTTCATCGGACTGTGCCGGAGCACATGCAAGCTGTTTGTCAGGAAGTGCGATCTTATACTTCTTTGAAGCCTGTGAGATCGTACGCAGGTGATCTGTGCATATCTGGTGTCCGGTGCCTCGTGAACCGCAGTGGATCATGAAGGATACCTGTCCTTCTTCCAGGCCAAATTTATCAGCAACTTCCTGGTCGTATATCTTATCGATATACTGTACCTCAAGGAAGTGATTGCCGCTGCCTAATGTTCCTGCCTGTGGACGTCCTCTCTTGCGTGCCTTGGTGCTGATGTGGCTTACATCTCCGCCTTCTATGCATCCGCCACCTTCGCAGTGTTCAAGATCTGCTTTCTCGCCGTAACCGTTCTCAACTGCCCAGCGGGAACCATGCAGGAATATATCATCAAGCTCGCTATCGGATGCCCTCAGGCGGCTCTTGGAACCGACTCCTGCAGGTACGGACTGGAATAGTTTCTCAGTAAGTTCTTTCATGACCGGACGAACCTCTTCAACGGTGAGGTTCGATCGAACAAGGCGTACTCCGCAGTTGATATCAAAACCCACTCCTCCCGGGCTGATGACTCCTTCCTCTTCGTCAAAGGCGGCAACGCCTCCGATAGGGAATCCGTATCCAAGGTGTGCATCCGGCATCGCCATGGAATATTTCTGTATTCCGGGAAGCATTGCAACGTTTGCGACCTGGTCGAGTGCTTCCGGTTCAAGGTTGTGGATAAGCTTATCTGAGAGGTATATCCTTCCCGGGACGTTCATTCCAGGTTTCGATCCGACCGGGATCTCCCATATATTATCGTCTATCCTCTTGAGTGATTCCTTTATGCTGCTTGCATTTTCCATGCGTGTCCCTCCCACTGTGATTTTGAACTATTATTGTTACTGATGTGATCATGTATCAACTGTTACCTGTACCATAAAACCTTCCGGAACTTCCTCTGCCTTCAGGTCATTGTAGGTCACAGCTTTGACTTCGGTGTCGATCTCATGTTTCCCAAGGTCTATCTCTTCACCGCTTGCGTGTGCTGATATTGTGTATTCGCCATCAACCTGTGTGATGCTCTCCACTTTGAACTCCCCAAAGGCTATGAAATCCACTTCGAAGAGGAACAGAAGTTCTGAGAGCCAGTCCACCAGAAGATCGTCGATATCAGGCGCTGTAAGTTTGATGCTCTCTGTGTGTTTGCAGTCAACCTTTGATGTATTGATCATCACATTGAACATGGCGACAGCTGCGTTCTCAAAGGCCTCTTCCATTGTTTTCCCGTAGGCCTTGAACTTTGCATCCGCCGTGTGTTCAAGATATTCGTATTTCAGGTCAGGGAACTGCATGTTTTTTAGATGGTCTTTGCTCTACTTTAAACTATTCCAAAAATAATCGGGATCGGAAGGCCAAACCGATTAGAGGCGCTTCCATATACTGCCCATTCTCTGTATTGTTGTTATATGGCTTCCAAGTCCAATGACAATAATACTCCAGCCTATCATGGTATAACCCAGAACTGGTTCGCTATAGATGTAATAGGCTATCGAGGCTATCAGTATCAGGGCCAATCTGTCAGCTCTGCCCATGATGCCACCGTAAAATCTTCCGATTCCCAGTGCCTGTGCCTGTGTTCCGAGATAGCTTACCAACAGTACCAGGATTATGGTTATGGTGCCGATCTGCCACTGCACATGCCCGCCGAAGAACATTCCACAGATGATGAAAACATCGGAATAACGGTCGATGACATGGTCAAGGAAGTCGCCTTTCTTGCTATCTGTGCGAAGATACCTTGCAACTGCGCCGTCAAGGGCATCAAAGGAAGAATTGAGCCCGACAAAAAGGATGGCTGCAAGTGCAAAGAATGGCCTTTCGACCGAGAAGTAGAAACAGATACCTGCCAGTACTGCAAATCCAAAGGAAGCTATCGAAAGGGAGTTTGGGGATATCCTCCTGTTTGCGAGAGCTATGGCTACAGGGTTCAATATCCTTGTAGCGGCCGGTCTTAGTGCATCAATGGTCATGGATTATCCTTTATTTTGCTCTTTCTTATTAGTTGTTATGCTTTTCCCTGATCTTTACTTCTTTGCAAGATCGACCAGGTATTTGATCCTGCAGGAATGCTCTATCTGTGTTGTGACTATGTAAGCATCAGCAAGCGTCTTACCCAATGCGAAGGTGCCATGGCTGTATGCGATCGCTCCCCTGTGGTTGGATAATGCTTTTGCTGCTTCTTCTGCCAGTTCGGCTGTTCCCATCATTCCCTTGAAGATGGGTATCTCGTGAAGGAAGTGGATGCCTTCGCTGTCAAAAGGGATAATATTGTCTGAATCTGCTATAAGCGTCTGGGCCACCGAATATGGGCAGTGTGCATGCAGGATCGCAAGCGCAGGCGTGTTCCTGTAAATGGCACGGTGCACGATGGTCTCTGTGGATGCGATCCGGTCGAGTTCCGATGTTCTCTCGATGGGAACTTCCACCACACTGTTATCAGTGATCTCGTCAAGTGCTGCACCACTTCGTGTTATCATCATTCTGCTCCCTATACGCACGCTGATGTTTCCAAAATTGGATTCGACCAACCCGTGGTCGACCAGCTTTTTCCCATATTTTGCTATTTCCTGCCACATGATGTTTCTACTATGTTAAAATCAACCATAACATTTATTTGTTATTATGCATTCTAAGGGTACGTTTCAATAGCGCCTCGATGGCTCAGCCCGGCAGAGCGAGTGATTTGTAATCACTAGGTCGCGTGTTCAAATCACGCTCGAGGCTCCATTCTTATTTTCTTTAGGTTTTTCGATGCGTAGTGAAGGGTCGGTCTTAATAAAGAAATACAGATCTCCGGCGTTGGAAGCTTAGTACATATGGTTTACTTGCAGCACATATACTTCACTTATATAATACTCATACTACCTTCTGCTTTCGATCTAATAAAGTAAGTAAGTCACTTCAAAACAGCATCCTTGAAACTTTCGATTCCTTCCCTGTCCATCACATCACCAAGCCTCTCATCTTTCCCGCCATTTTCGCGGTAGTATTCGATGGTCCTGTTGACGATGTCATATACCTCTTTTTCGCTATGGACTTCCGCAAGCCTTGTGCCCTCATGTGGGAATCTGCCCACCTTGCCACCACAGAATATCATATATCCCGTTTTTGAAGCAACGATGGCATCCTTTGGGCAGGCGAGGATACATTCTCCGCAAAGTATGCATTTGTCCATGTCGATATGCAGATTACCACCTTCCATTGTTATGGCATTGGCTTTGCAGCGTTTTACGCACACGCCACATTCTGTGCATGTGTCCTTTATCCATTCAGGATGCACTGTGCCCATGATCCCAAGATCATTCTCCTGGGGTTTCAGGCATGCTGCAGGACATCCTGTGATAGCTATCTTGAACTTGTATGGAACATCTGCTCCGAAATGTGCCCTGTCTATCTTTTCAGCAAGGCCCTGACAATCTATCAGCCCATGATTGCAGACCCGGTTGCCCTGGCATGCAACGACAGCACGCACTCTTCTTCCGGCAACACCCGGGCGAACGGCTGCATTTTTCATATCTTCCTTCGCAGCTTCCACGTTCTCAAAATTAACAAAAGGTACTTCGATCCCCTGCCTTGAGGTAATGTGTATATGTCCCTGTCCATACTTCTCAGCAGCGTCTGCAATGGCTCTTAACTGGTCGGCTTCAACATAGCCGCCAGTGATGCCAACTCGCATGGAACACAAGTTATTCTGTCTCTGGGGGAGATATCCATCTTTCTTTAATTGTTCTTTGCTAATCTTATTTTGCATTGATTTCATCTCAGTTTGATGATGTTAATCCAATCAACTTGAGTTGGATGGGGCTTGCTACGCTGAACTGCTATATACGGATTGTGATTTGCAATGGTCGAATAGATCTTCGATTTGGTCTCTTGTCGAATCAGAGTTTCAGGGGTTTAGGCAGTTGAAAATACTTCCAGATTCCTGGGTTATCTCGAACAATATATGTCAATTTATTCAGCAAGGACTAGAAATTTGTTCAGCTTTATGCTATATGAATTCTGCATAACGTTTTTGACGTTGTTTGGTGTTATTGTTGAATTAATGGAATTCAAATCCTATCACCTCCTGTTCCTTGCAACAACTGTTTTCTTTGCAATGGCAGGGGGTGCCATACTTGCCCCGGTACTGCCACAGATGGTGGAGCCATTAAGCAGCACACCCAATGAAGTAGCCCAGCTCATGGCGGTCTACACCATATCAACAGCGATCTTCTCTCTTGTCATCGGGCACTTTGTTGACCGCGTGAACAGGAAGGCTGTGCTTGTGCCCTGTCTCATCATCAATGGATTGATGGGACTTTTCAGTTTCTTTGCAACCGATCTGCATACTCTGCTTATACTGAGATTTGTTCAGGGTATAGGGATCGCCGGGATGATGTCACTGGTGATGCTGGTGATCGGGGATGTCTATAAGGGGCTTGACCGGGTTCATTCAATGGGCAGGGTTAGTATGGCAATAGCCATTGGTTCAGTTACTGCACCCCTTATTGGTGGTGGATTGGCCACCATCGGCTGGAATTATCCTTTCCTCTTCTATGTCCTGTCACTGCCATTTGCCCTGCTGGTTTTCCTGTTGCTTCCTGAAACAAAAGAATCTGTGGGATCTCATGGTAGCGGACTGGGAAATGCAGTTCGTGAACTTCGGGACTTCAGGATATTTTACACCGTGTTCCTGAGCTTTGCTATCTTCTTCCTGTTGTTCTCGATCGTTGTCTTTCTGCCATTCATGCTCAAGGATGTTTTCGGGTTTGGTGCAAAAGAGGCAGGAATGGTGCTTTCTATTCAGGGAATTGCCATCATCATGGTGGCATCTAACATAAAGAAGCTTGCAGAAAAACTTCCATTGATAGTCCTCATAGGTTTGGGTTTTTCACTTGTAGGAATATCTATTTTCCTTATCTCATGGACGGTTTCTCTTCCTGTACTTTTCCTGTTATTGCTGGTCTTTGGCGGTGGTTTCGGGCTTTGCCAGACGGCCATAGACTCCCAGATCATCCAGATATCACCACCAAAGTCCCGTGGCGGTGTCCTTTCCATTCACAATACCATGAAATATGTTGGCCAGAGTGCTTCACCCGTGGTACTGGGTTTCATATTGCTTTACTTCGATCTGCAGGTAGTGTTCCTGCTTTCAGGTGTCTTTGGAATAATGGTGGCAGTCGTGACCCTGGCATTCAGGAAAAAGTTTGTTGTGGAAAGTAATATCTAATTCAAAATTGATGTTATATTGAATGTATTATGCTCTCATAAGGACGAAACTTGGAACTGTACTGGTGGCTGGCAATTCTGAAGGGCTGAAGGTGCTGAACATCCAGGATGGTAAAAGGAAATATTCCATCCCTTCTGATTGGAAGCAGAACAGCACTTTCTTTAAGGTGGTCGAAGAACAGTTACACAAGTATCTTGCAGGTGAGTTAAAGGAATTTGATGTAGTGCTCTCTCCGGATGGTTCTGATTTCCAGAAGAAGGTTTGGAATGCTTTAACAAAGATCCCTTATGGCAAGACCGTATCCTATGGTTATGTGGCTGAAATGATCGGCAAGCCAAAAGCTGCAAGGGCAGTTGGGCTTGCAAACTCTTTGAATCCGATCCAGATCATCATCCCATGCCACCGTGTTGTAAGCTCTAACGGGAAACTGGCAGGTTATGCAGGCGGGCTTGATGTAATGGTGGAACTTCTTGAGATCGAAGGCATAAAGGCCAAAGATAACGGGTCTGGGAAGTTCAGCATCTAAATGATGGGGTCTTCATTACTGAAAAGTAGATACTTCATTTTGGTATGCCTGCAAAAAAATAAATTATGGGACATGGGCAGTTCCATTGTCCCTTTGATCATTATCCGCCAGAAGTTTTCTCAGAAGTCGAATAAGGTTTTCTGAGGCTTTGCTTTTGCAGCCGGTTTCGGGTCTGGTTTTGGATTGTCCTTTGGAGCTGAGCTCACTGGTTTTGAAGTTTCTTCAGCTTTTGGATTTCCGTTGGAAGCAGCACTTTCCATTATCTGGTTCAGGTCCATCTGCTTTTTATCCTGTACCTTTTTCACCGCCTTTTTCTCAAAAAAGACCGGAGCGTCATCATTGCCATAGGCGCTGCGTTGTGCCTGTGCAAGATCATAGATCTTCTGTATTCCTTTTGTGACCTTTTTGCCACCGGTAAGATAAACGATCTCATCGACGCTCAGTTCAAGGTCAACAGCGACATCTACTGCGTAGGAATCATCCTTCAACATCCTGCCGTAAAGATGTGCCAGGTCTGTGCGGGAATAACGCATGGATTCGTTGCAATGGTAGCCGATTCTGGAAGCAATATTGTCCCTCATGTCACGTTTTGCCCTTAACTGACCCATTTTACGCCAGAACGAGGGTGGCTGGTATTTTGTGAATCCGCGACTGACATGGGATTTAGATACAACAGTCCCACAGGTCATGAGGACGCCTGCATATCTCCAGAGGCGATAGCTCTGTCGTTTTCTCACACGTCCAAGATACCTGTCCGCCTTTGAAAGATGCCTGTATCCGGTTATCAGGTCCTCTTCGGTTCCTTCCTCGGTGCCATATTGTAATGGCAGGTTCTCATCGATCCAGTGGATGAGGTTCTCAGGGGTCTCGTCCAGTCCGTATGTGGCCTGCAATGCACTTTTCGGGTCAGTGCTCTTGAAGATCTTCCCGAGTGCCTTGAAGATCGATTCTTTCGTATCCCTCTCGGATGTGGCGATATCTTCAATGTATATCTCATCCCTTCCCAATGCCACAGCCTGAAGGTCCTTGACAGCACTTCTCATGTCTCCGCCAGCATTGTCTGCCAATTTCTCAAGGACGCCAACACCGCACATGATCTTCTCTTCGACGCATATCTTCTTGAGCGCCGGTATCATTGACCTGCCCTGGACGGAATTGAACTTGAGCTCAATGCAACTGGAGCGTATCGAAGGTGTAAGTCCGTAGAGGTCGTTGGCAATTAGCACGATGGGCTGGTCAGTTGTTTTGATAATGCTGCCCACAGCACGGGCTCCGCCCCTATCGGCATTTCCGTGCATGTTGTCGGCTTCGTCCAGAATGATCAGTCTCTTTGTGGAAGTGCCCGTAAGTGAGCTCATCTTTGATGCAGAACCTGCGACCCTTTCAATAGCACCTGCCGTTCTCTGGTCACTTGCATTCAGCTCGATGGTCTCCCAGTCGAAGTCCTTTGCAAGTGCGTGTGCTGCGGATGTTTTTCCAACTCCTGCAGGTCCGTGAAGTATGACCGCACGCTTCTCCGGCACTCCGGAGAGCCATGACTCTGCCCACTCGCGCATATCAATGATTGACTTCTTATTCCCCACAAGATCTGATAGGGATTTGGGCCTGTATTTTTCAACCCATTCGATAGATTCTTCCATCTGTGATCATACCTTCAATAAAAGGGAAAATTAATTAATGTTTGCATCTCTTTGTTGATTCTGATTAATATCATTTCTGGCAGGTGACCTGGCATGTAGAACAATAGCACGACAAGTCTTATGGATGTTGTTCGGAAAAGGGCTCTTTCAAACACTGCAAAAGTGGCTATTGGTGTTCGTGATCCAACTCCTAAGATGCTATCCAGTATAGAGAATGCACACAATGAGGGATATGCACATGTTATCCTTGTAGGGGATAAGCAGGAGATCGATGCTATTGGCACTTCTCTTGAGATCATTAACACCCATGAGCCGGAGTACGTTCTGGGCGACCTGTTGGCATCGGGTTCAGTTGATGCAGCTGTCAGGGGAACTGCAAAAGCATCAGGTGCGCTGTCCCATCTAAAGCAGGTCCTGAAAATAGAGCGGCTTCATCGTATGGCTTTTCTCCTTACCTCTGAAGGTGTTCCATTCTTCCTTGCACCTGTGGGCATCGATGAGGGCAATGACCTCTCGGACAAGATCACACTTGTTAAGCTTGGTGTGGAACACATGCGCAGGTTCGGAGTTGAACCGGTGGTAGGAGTGCTTTCGGGTGGCAGGATGGACGATCTTGGAAGGCATGAGACGATCGATCGCACACTTGCAGACGCTGACTTCCTCGCAAGCCGGCTTCGGGAAAATGGTATATGTGCAAAGCATTATACAATACTCATTGAGGACGCCATAAAGGAAGCGAACTTCATCTTTGCTCCTGACGGGATAACTGGTAACCTGATATTCAGGACACTTGTGTTCCTTGGAGGAGGGGACGGTATCGGTGCGCCTGTATTAATGGATGACCATGTCTTCGTGGACACATCACGCGTGGGTGGTCACTACACAAAAGCTATTATGCTTGCAAGTGCCCTTGTGGATATGAAAAACGAGAGAAACAGATCTTGATTATATGTGATTTATGAGGTGTTGACATAGAAACTGTTGCATGTGGCTGGCCTGTTGTGAAAGGAGATTGCATTGCCGGAATGAATGATTCCTGTATTGCAGTTATAACTCTTGCAAGCTCACTTGAACCTTATGATGAAGCTGCCATGTGGGGTAGCTGCAAGACCGAGAACCTTGGTGCAGAGAAGATCATTATAAACACGGTTTCAAATTCGAATATCAGGTATCTCCTGATATGCGGTAATGAATCCAGGGGTCATCTTGCAGGAAAGACACTTATTGCACTTCACAAGAACGGCATCGATGAGGATGGTCGGATCATTGGTTCGGATGGAGCGATACCCTTTATCGAGAACGTCGGAAGGGATGTAATTGAACGTTTCCAGAAGCAGGTAAGTCTCATCGAACGCATCGGCCTGATCGACATTGATGAGATCCGCCGGATCGTTGATGAGTATAAAGAAAAAGAAGGTCCGTACTGTGAAGCAGCTTTCGTTGTAGAGAGCGCAAAAAAGAAAAGCAGGCCGGTTATGGATGTCACTTCCGGGGATATCATGGTATCAGGCAATGTAATGCTTGATTCGGCTTCCGGAATTGTTTGTGAAGTAGAGTCCGATTAAGTAGGATCTAATTAAGTATCGATTTAGTATTATCTTTATCATTGTTATATTTCGTAGAGGTTATGTTCATGTTCAGGTTCCAGAAAGAGCAGGAGATCGTCAATATCGCAGGTGTGAAGATCGGAGGTCAGCCGGGTGAGCTGCCAACAGTACTTGCAGGTACCATATTCTATGAAGGTCACAGCATCGTGGAAGATGCGGATGCTGGCATATTCGACAGGGCAGAGGCAGAAGTCCTTGTGAACCTGCAGGATTCCATGTCCGATGAGACCGGGAATCCCGCGATCGTCCATATCTTCGCCAACACCTTTGAGAGTATGCAGAAGTACATCGATTTTGTAACATCAGTAAGCGATTCTCCTTTTATCATCGATTCCCCGCAGCCTGCTGTGAGGATGGCTTCTGCAGAATACGTGACCGACATAGGACTTGCCGATAAGACGATCTACAATTCCATTAACATGAGCATAAGTGACGATGAATGTGCTTCTCTTGCAAATTCTGACATCGATAGTTCTATAATTCTCGGTTTCAATGCAATGGACTCATCCCTTGATGGGAGGATGGCATTGCTGGAGAACGGGGGTAAATTGATGGACAGGGGGCTGCTGGAGGTTGCCGGAGAATGTGGTATAAAGAACATCCTTATCGATCCAAGCATTACTCCCATGGGTGATGGTGCAGGTATTGCTCTTCGTATGACAATGACAGCAAAGGCGAAATGGGGATACCCTGTAGGGTCCGGTATCCACAATGCTCCTTCTTCCTGGAGCTGGCTTAAGGCTAAAAAGAAGGAAGATCCACTGGTCTATCAGATGTGCGATATAGGTACGGTTTCCATGCAGCAGCTTGCAGGTGGCGATTTTGTTCTCTATGGTCCTATCGAGAATGCACGCTACACCTTCCCACTGGCCGCCATGGGTGATATTATGGTCGCGGAGGCATCTTCCGATCTTGATATAGAACCATCATCCTCACACCCGCTTAACCTGCTGGTGTGAATCCTCTCTTTTTTTTGGAAATGCTTATGTATCCCCTGCGCGCATATTCTTTTTAGCTTTCCAGGGTTGATGCAGCATGAAAGAACTTAAGATCAGTATATCTGATGAGTTGTATGAGGAACTATCTAATGTTCCTGATAAGGATTCCTTTTTGATAGAACTTCTTGAGAACAAGCTGAATATATCTGCTGAGGATAATGCCGGCTCGGTGAAAGATGCTGATGAACCTTGTTTTGAAGAACCACAGGATATTGCTGGAACAACAGGTGATGTTCCTGATGGTGGCAATGATACTGACGACCAGGTTACAGAAGTTATGAATGCTGGGGACGCCGGTGAAGAAAATCCAGATGAAGCATACCTTGAACTTGAAGATGTCTTTGAAGAGGAAGACATAATTGCTGATGATGAGGGAAATTATCTGACTTTATGTTGCAATTGCAGTCTTGTAGGGCCGGATGATCTTGAAGATTGCAAAGAACCTGTTCTCGATGTCGACTTTGAACATCCTGCCGGGGAGAGCTCAGAGTCAGTTTCGGAGTTAAATCCTTCTCCTGAATAGGAAAACAATTCTTCTATTGAAAATATGGCATGTTTTGAGAGCATCATCGTTGATCTTACAGATCGTATCTGTGAGCTTGAGATGCAGGTCATTGATATGAATGCCAGTGTTCAGTTGCTTAAAGAAAGATCCATCTTATCCGATACCGGGGATAATAAAGCAGAGTCTGATCCGGTCTTTCCTGCAAGATCCGCTAGCATTGTGGCAGAATGCCAGGAAGAAGCAGTTCCATATGCTACTCTTTCCTTCCCGGAGTTGAAGATCCCTCCGGAATTGCTATCTGATGTTGAAGTACCGGTAGCAGAAATTCAGCACGATGATGTAATTGATACTTCAATTCCAATTGATACTCGTTCTCCGGATGTTCCGGAAGATGCCGTTGGAAAAGCTCCTTTTTCGGAATCATTCAAACCTGTGCTATTCGATGTTGATACCTCCCCGCTAACTTCTTCAGGGAATCCAATGGTAAGTCCGGGTCAAGAGGTCTCATCATTAACTGATGGTGAAGTTGCTACTGATAATATAGAGGATGAGGATGGTGGGGAAAATTCTTCCCAGATTGCTAAGCCGGATGCACCTGTCCCGGATGTAAATTTTCCGGTTGCGAACAAGCTTGAAAGTTGTATATTTGCTTATCTTCCCTCTGGGTCAGATGTAAAGAAAGATGTGATCAAAAGCCTTCTTTCCAAGAGATATCTGGATGACGAAGTGGAGTCTAAGATCGATCAGCTTCTTTCAGCAGGGAAGATCTCCAATATTGTAAAGGATGACAGTGTCTACCTTATGAGGCTTCCTGAAAAGAAATCTGCATGATCTTATCTTGCAAGTTGCATCAGTTTAGAGTCCAATGATCATAACTTATGGTCGGATCATGAGCTTGTCATCTGGGATCAAAAAATAAGAATATAAAAAAAGGAATGAGCTGCTTAAACAGCAGCTTTAATCCCTGATCGCTCCCCTGTTCGCGGAGCTAACTGTTTTTCGATATCTTGAAAGGTAGCCTGTGACTTCCTTTTCGACCGGTTTGAAATCTGCCCTTCTCTTTTCCAGTTCTTCGTCCGGGACATTGAGCTCAAGCTTCCTTGCAGGCATGTCGATCTCAATGATGTCGCCTTCCTGTATCAGGCCGATAGGTCCGCCTTCATAGGCTTCCGGTGAGATGTGACCTATGCATGGTCCTCTTGTACCGCCTGAGAACCTTCCGTCTGTGATAAGTGCTACTGAATCGATCAGTCCCATTCCTGCAATAGCTGATGTTGGTGAGAGCATCTCACGCATGCCAGGACCTCCTTTTGGTCCTTCGTACCTGATGACAACAACATCTCCTGACTTTATTCCGCCTTTCATGATGATTGCCATTGCATCTTCTTCACTATCGAATACTCTTGCAGGACCTGTGTGCCTGAGCATTTTCTCATCGACAGCTGCCTGCTTTACAACTGCTCCATCAGGTGCCAGGTTTCCTTTAAGGACTGCAATTCCGCCTTCTTCGTGCAGTGGATTATCGAGTGTTGTCAGGATACGGGCGTTCAGCTTCGGATTGACAATGACGAATTCTTCGACATTTTCACCAACGGTCTTTCCAGTGATGGTCTTCTCATCAAGGTTGAGCTTTGTTTTCAGCCTCTTCATGATCGCATGAACTCCGCCGGCTCTCTCAAAATCGAGCATGAAATTCTCTCCGCCTGGTCTGAGTCCGATCAGGTGAGGGGTTGTCTTGCTAAGCTCATCGAACTTCTCAAGTGGAAGTTCAAGTCCGAATTCATGGGCGATGGCAGGCAGGTGAAGGGTAGTGTTCGTACTTCCTCCGACTGCAAGGTCTACCATGATAGCATTCTCAAAGGATTTCTCAGTGACTATCTGGCGTGCAGAAATTCCTTCTTTTACAAGCTCTACGATCCTTTCACCGGAATCTTTTGCAATACGCATCTTCTTTGCATCGACCGCATGAGCAGTTGCACAACCGGGAAGACTGAGTCCCAGTGCTTCTGTCATGCATGCCATGGTATTAGCTGTGAACATTCCGGCACATGAACCTGCGCCACAACAACAGAGATCTTCAAGCTGTTTCAGTTTTTCAGATGAGACCTTACCGCTCTGGCATGATCCAACACCTTCAAAGACAGAAACGAGGTCAGTGTATTTGTCATCAACATATCCTGGCAGCATCGGACCGCCTGTAACGACCATTGTCGGAATGTCGACCCTTCCTGCAGCCATGAGGTGACCTGGTGTGATCTTGTCACATGATGTTACCATGACCATACCATCCATCTGCTGGCCCTGTATCATGATCTCAATGGTGTCTTCGATGGCTTCCCTGCTTGGGAGGGAATATTTCATTCCTTCGTGTCCCATCGCGATACCATCACAGATGCCTATGGTATGGAATTCGAAAGGAACACCGCCTGCATTGCGAATACCGGCCTTTACCGCTTCTGCAACCTTATCAAGGTGGATGTGTCCCGGAATGAACTCTGTCCATGAATTCACAACAGCTATGAACGGCTTCTTCATTTCAGAATCGGTCACTCCTATCGCTTTCAAAAGCGAACGGTTTGGCGCACGTGCATCTCCTTTCTTTGTATTGTCACTTCTCATATGATAACCTCAGTAAAACTCCATGACGTACTATCCTACACGATTAAAGTATAAGTATACTATGACAAATCCTCTTCAAAAGGTTCATTTATAAGGAATCCTCCCATTCTAATCCTCATGAGAACAGTGATCATAGACGGTTATGTGGATGAGCCTGCGTGCTTCGGGGTTCCGCCATACATCTCCCCGTACATACGTTACATAGCCGGTGCCCTGCGTGAAAGGGGCATAGCAGAGGATGATATCCATTATTTAACCATCGATGGTCTTAGAACAGCAACTCCGGAGGATGTCCTTGCTCTTAAAAATGCTGATCTTGTGGTCATATTGTCAGGAATTACGGTACCGGGAAAATACCTTCGTTCATCTCCTATTACTCCCGGTGAGATCGAGAATATCTGCGGTCTTTCATCAGGGTTGAAAGTCATCGGTGGTCCCATACGTCTCGGTTTCAGCAAAGAGGGTGGTACAGGTGCCAAAGAACTGGGTATCGAAGCAGAAGATGTTGTGATCGCAAAGAAGGACATTGAAGCTTTTGTTTATGATATCTTCGGGGAAGGCTCCCTGCTCGATCCGGAAGATGTCGGTCACAGGCTGAGGACAGTAGATGAGATCGGCAAATGGTCTCGCCTTGGTGCTTTTATCATCGAAAGACATCCGGATTATCCTTATGTCATGTGCGAGCTTGAGACCTACCGTGGCTGTGGTCGCAAGGTTCACTGCTCCTTCTGCACTGAAAGGTTCTATGGTCCTTCGGATTATCGTCCTGTATCCGATGTGATCGATGAGGTCTCTTCCCTCTATGGTGTCGGTGCCAGACATTTCCGTATAGGCAGGCAACCGGACCTGTTCAGTTTTCATGCAAAGGATATAGGTGCGGACATCCTGCAACCGGATCCCTCAGTACTGGAATCGCTCTATAGCGGTATACGCAAAGTTGCACCTGAACTTAAGGTCCTTCATATGGACAACGCAAATCCGGCTACTATCGCTGCATACCCTGAGCAGAGCCGTGAGATCATGAAGACCATTATACGCCATCACACATCCGGCGACATTGCTGCTCTTGGAATGGAAAGTGCTGATCCTGCTGTGGTGCGTGCCAATGACCTGAAGGCAATGCCTGAAGATGTGATGGATGTCATCAAAATGATCAATGAAGTTGGTGCTGTAAGGGGCAGTAGCGGCCTTCCGGAACTTTTGCCGGGGCTGAACTTTGTTCATGGACTGCCCGGTGAGACAAAGAAGACATTTGAGATGAACTATGATTTCCTCAGGAATGTGCTGGATTCAGGTCTTCTTGTCAGAAGGATCAATATCCGTCAGGTCATGGCATTTCCGGATACCCGGGTCTATGGCAACGATGAGCTTGTGGGAAAACACAAGAAACTGTTCCTGAAATACAAGGAAAAGATACGAAAAGAAATAGACCTGCCAATGCTTCGCAAGGTCGTTCCTAAAGGGACCGTACTTCGGGATGTGATGTGCGAAGTACACGATGAGAGTTCAAAGAACAATCTGACATTTGGAAGGCAGTTCGGATCCTATCCTTTACTTGTGGGGATACCGCTGACCCTCCCTCTGGGCAAGTTCACTGACGTGCTCATCGTAGATCATGGGCAGCGTTCTGTAAAGGCTATTCCTTACCCGCTTGAAATTAATTCTGTGCCCTTGTCGGTTATCAGGGAAATACCTGGTGTAAGTGATCTTGAAGCTTCTAATATCTTCAGTGGTGTGCCTTATGCAAATGAGAATGAGATCCTGGAGAGGGTGCAGGACGTGGGGGAATTGCTGAGTTATATAACAGTTTGATCCTGCTATTTTTCCTCCCTTCCTTTTTCTTACTTCTGGATTGAATTATTCAGGAAATCCGCATCTTTCAGGACTTTCAGGCTAACAAAGCTTCCTGCGACTATGTTAGTATAATATGTGAGTGCTCTCCAGGTCAGCACGGTTATACCTATTAAGGCAGGGGAGGCAAGAAGTACTGAGAATAGCGAACTTGCACCTAACTCTGCCACTCCGCTTGCACCGGGGGTTGCAGGTATGATCATTATTATTGTCAATAGGATCTGTGCTGTGAATGCAAGAACTATGTTTGGGGGCTGGTTCAGTCCTACAAGTATGATCGGCAGGATGGAATATAGGGCACAGCGATATATGATGGTGCATACTGTTCCATACAATAATCCTCTTCTTCCTTTTTTCAGAAGGTATCGAAGACCATAGTGGAAATCATCCAGTTCACGATCTACTTTCTTCAACAGGGTTGTGATCGCTTCATCGGTTTTTTTTCCATGAAAACGGGTAGTTCTGTTCACCAGAAAATGAATGGTGCTCTTTGTCCGATCAGGTTTCCATATACCATATATCAGTATTCCAAGGGCTGAGAGCAGTACTGCTTCTCCTGTAATAAATAGGATGTCAAAATTTTCTCCGGGGATAACGCCTCTGAAGATGTAGAGTGCAACAGGTGCTGTCAGGAGTATCAAAAAGGCATCAGTGAGCCGCTCACCAATTACCACTGCCGTTGCCTGTCCGATAGGTATTTCGTTCTTTGAAAGAAGATGGACTCTCAGGGCCTCTCCTCCGGCAGAAGATGGCGTGACCGCAGCTACGAGGAGGCTGGATATGGCTATTTCAGTGGTTTTAAATGAGCTGATGTCATGGCCCATGGATTGGCACATGAACTTCGTGCGCAATCCCCAGATAATATATGAAAACACCTGAAGTGCGATGGCAGCGATGATCGCTTCTTTTTTAATGTTGAGGATCGAATCGATGGTGGTCGTGTCCACTGTGAAGAACAGTAGAATTACAATTGATGTGAAGCTTAACAGCAATGAGATTACGAGCCACTTAAAGAATCGATTCATGCTTTCAGGTGTTCTATTTTTTAGTCCAGGTCAGGGTTGATTATGGTCTCCTTTATCCTTGAGCCCGGTTTGATATTGATCTCCGGCCATATCTTTACATCGGAGTGGATGGTGGAATCATCATTGATGATTACACGGGGCCCGATCACCGTTCCGTTCTCCATGCTACAGTTCTCTCCTATCACAGTATTGTTGTCGATGATCGAACCGGATGCATTGGAGTTGTTCCCGATGGTAACTTCATTGAATATATATGATGATAATATCCTGCAGTTGTCCTTGATAACGCAATTGCAGCCAATGGCTGTATATGGCCCGATCAGGACGTTGTCTCCAATAACTGTGTTCTCTCCGATCACAATTGGTCCCACAAGCGCGGAGTTTGAACCCACTGCTACGTTATTTCCGATCTTGAGAGGTCCTACGATACGTGAATTCTTGGTTTTGAAGTTACCTTCAATGGAGGTTCCAGGGAGGGAGTCGAGCATCCATCTCTGTGCCTGTCTGTATGCGTTCGCACTACCCACATCCGTCCAGTGGCCGCGTACAAGCATGCCATTGATCGGCTTGTCCTTTTCCATCAATGCCGGGAAAAGATCCTTTGCAAAATCATATTGCTTTCCTTCAGGTATCCAGTCGAATATCTCCGGACTGCACATATATATGCCTGTGCTGGCGAGATTGCTGAAAATTTCTCCGGGACCTGGCTTTTCAAAAAAGCGGTGTATCCTGTTGTTGACATCCATGTCAGCGATACCGAATTCCCTTGGATCATCAATGGACATCAGTCCGATGGTAACTATGGAATCGTTGATCTCATGGAATCGATACATATTGCGAAGATTAAGGTCCATGACATGGTCGCCACCTACAATAATGAATGGCTCGTCCTTAAGATATTCTTCTGCGTTCTTCACACCGCCAGCAGTTCCGAGTTTCTCTTCTTCATAGACGTAGTCGATATGTACTCCATACATACGTCCGTCCCCAAGGCTCTCTTCGATCTTTTCTGCCATATATCCGATCGTAATGACAATCTCAGTAAACCCCTCTTTTGCAAGGTGTTCTATCAGATGCACAACCGAAGGCTTGTTCAAAATAGGTATGCTTGGCTTTGGTCTTTCAAAAGTTAAAGGGCGAAGTCGTGTGCCTTCCCCTCCACACATGATACACGCTTTCATACATCAGAAAACGACCTTTTCACTTATATTGTTACCGTTGTGAATTTTTTTGTAATCACTTTCAGGGGGTTCTCACATCTTTTGCTTTCTGGACGATGATCTCAAGTTCCCCTTCATATTCATCCAGTATGCCGGTAACATGCACCTGTTCATTGGCAGAGATCTTTTCATTGATCTCTTCAGCTCCACGGTTGTTTGGTATAAAGACCTTTATGGGTTGTGGGCTGTAATCGACTTCCAGTATAAGGTGGTCTCCGGTGTATGTGATGCGCTTGCTGAGGACGGTTCCTTCCACAAAGACCTTTTCTCCAAGTCCGGATGAATCTGCCAGTGGCCGGATATCTCCCGTAAGCTCGCCGGGGAGGTAGGTAAAATAAGCTACTGCCAGTGACAGGATGGCCATCACCAGCAGGACTACTACGATCTTTTCTTCTTTTTCCATCCTTGATCAGATGTTGTTTGTTTTATTCCTGTCCTATGGAGACCAGTGTTATCTTAAAGACAAGTGTCTTTCCTGCAAGGTGGTGGTTGTAGTCGATGAAAGCATGAGTGTCGTTCATTTTAGCTACAGTTACCTGTCCGTGCTGGGTGTAAAGTGGCATTCCTACCTCAGGCTCGATCCCCATCTCTTTGAGATGATTTATCTCTACTGGCTGGACAAGTTCCTCGTCGTACTCTCCATATGCTTCTGCTGCCGGCATCGTGACTGTACGTTCCTCTCCGATCTCCATTCCGATCACGCCGTTGTCAAAGCCTTTGATCATCTGGCCTGCACCCACAGTGAATCCAAGCGGGTTATACTCCCTTGCAGGGTTGTATTGTCCGGCTTCCTTTGCGACCTCTTCCAGTGATGTGTCAAAAATTGTTCCATCTTCAAGCTGGCCAATGTAATTGACAGTGATATAATCTCCTTCGTTTACCATAATATCTTCCTGATCCCCGGAATTGCTTGCACAACCGCTAATGAGGACCATGCCTGCAAGTATAACAAGTAATATTGCTTTTTTCATTGGAATCAATATTTCTAAACATATAATATGTGATAAGCATTTTGATATTCTATATTTGAGTTTTTATATGTTTTGCTCTTATTTTCTATGAAATTACTTAGAATAAGCAATCAATTTGTAATAAAAAAATTTAATTTTGTAATACTTTGTCATTTTTTTGTATATACAGCAAATTCTATCACATTGATTTTTCAAGTATGTTATTTCAGGGTTCACTTAAATAGTAATTGTATATAATTTAGCTTTTTTATAGGTCTCTACAACTTTATTTGCTGGTTTTTTTTCGTTATCATGTTTTCGAGATGTAATCTTCTATTGTGTCTCCAAAAAAGATTATATATATTTATTTTAAACCATGCATTAGTATCGATTTGCAATACATATATAATTCAAAAACTCAGTTTTATATATTATAATAGTATTATCTGTGGCACTCAATTATACTTGTATAATTCAGTAAAAAATCATATTTGATTTAATATGATGTATAACTTACCAATTTGGGTGGTAGAAATGTTGTTAATAACATACATTCTAAACAAAAGTTTAAATTATACAAGAGGTGCTTGTGAATGAACATGGTACTTCTCACCGTTGTGGGGATACTGTTGGCCATTCTTCTATTTGGTGTAAAGACCGGGATCGGTTGTGGTTTTTCGAATCGCAGCACGAAAGAGATCCTTGCTATTGCAGGCAGCTATTTTATTTTATCAATAATTATCGGCAGCCTCATTGGCTACATAGATCAGTCAAATCTTGACTTGATCGCGAGCATGGGGATGTCTCTTCACGTTCTGGTTGCATTGCTCCTGATCGGGGCAGGCATCTATACCCAGAAACAGTGGAACTGTGGTTGTGATGTTTCCCATCGCACATTCCTTGTGATCTCCCTGCCATGCCCTGTCTGCCTGACAGCACTCTTCATCTCCTGTATGCTTCTGGCAACATCTCTTGAGATGGGTGGGCTTTGGATCGGATTGCTTGTAGGTGTTGTTTTCTTCGTCTCCGTGGTCGCATCTTCTCTTCTTTGCAAGAAGTTGAACAAGACCCCGGAAACCCTTGGTAACGTCATGATGATCCTTGGTATCTACTATCTCATGGGCGCCATCATTGTACCTACTTACATTAAAACAAAACAGATGAACATTCCTCCGTATTCCTCACCGCCTGTGGAGATCCTTCCATTTGTGGCCTTTGCAGTAATTATTGCCGGGGGTTTTGTTCTTGATAAAATTAGGAGTAACTAAATATGGCTATTGATTCTTCTTTGTTCCAGATCATGTACACTGCGTCAGCTGCCATGCTGTATCCGGTGGTAATACTTTTGATCCTGGCAGTTACGGTATCGCTTGGTCTGATCGGTGAGTTCATCTCAGAATATGCAAAACGTCATCGAAATGTCAAGCAACTTGAGCAGATAGGCAGAAATGTCAAGGAGCATGTTAACAAATCCTCCTATGATGAAGCCGCATCACATCTTCTTAAACTTGACCAGAACCAGCTTGTTACATCTTTTGCAAACGATGCAGCAGATCATCTGAAAAAGAACACTCTTTCTTCTATAGAATGGTTGTCCGAAGAATATGAAGTTCGAATGACAAAACGCCTGGAGCAAACAAAGATACTGTCTACGGTAGCTCCTATGCTCGGATTGATGGGCACTTTAATTCCATTAGGTCCCGCGCTCATCGGTCTTGCACAGGGTGACATTCTCCAGCTTGCCAACAACCTGATGATCGCCTTTGCCACAACCGTGCTTGGTCTTTTTGCAGGTATCGTGGGTTACGTGCTGACGTTGATCAGGAAGAGGTGGTACTGGCAGGATATGGCAGATATCGATTATCTTGTTGATTCTTTGGAGACCGGACAATGAGGAGGAAACGGTATCATCGGCCAGGCATCCTCTATGAAGAAGAAGACCAGAACCCTCTTACCGGAGTGGCGAATCTCTTCGATGTTGCCATGGTGTTCTCAGTAGCTTTATTGATCGCTCTTGTGATGTCTTACCAGTTACCTGAACTGCTCAGCCCTACTGAAGATATCACCATCGTAAAGAATCCTGGTCAGGATGATATGAAGATCATAGTCAAGGAAGGGCAGGACATAGAAGTGCTGAACATGACCGAACAGATCGGTGGTGGTACCGGTGAAGCACTGGGTACGGCTTACCAGCTGGCTGATGGTCGTGTGATCTACGTTCCTGATTCGGGGAATGAGACGGAAACCTGATCCTTTCAAGAGTGTGTGGAAATAACCAATAGGAAACTAGAATGAAAATGTGTGGATAATGAAAGTTTGAGACATCCCGGAACAGCCGCCAAGCAAAGTGCCGGGATGTCTTACACATTATCGGGTGGATAATATGCGAAATATAAGACATCAGTTATTGCTTTTAAGTGTTTTGATTTTACTGGCGATTTCGCCAGTGGTATCGGCAGAAGAACAGGTTACTAAGATCACTTACATCTCCTATGGTCCGAACGAAGCTTTAGATATGGCAAGTCAGACAAATGATTACAGTGATCTTATTGAGTATACTTTCATTGATTTCTCAGATTCAGGTCTAAGTGCTGATATGGTTGCTGCTGCTGAGAGTGGTTTCCTTGAAACTCAGGATGTTATTCTCTGTCAGGGTCTCTATGGTATCGTTTTTGAAAATTCAACGGTAAATGAGAGTTTGCAGGCAGCACACGATAAGGGTACTGCCCTTTACAGCATAGAACCTATGGGCTATACACCTCCTGCTTACTTCGATTATAATTCCGATGGCAGTACAAATGATCCTGTTGCGAACTATTATACCAACATGGACACTTCCGGAGAAGGTCTTGAGAATGCTGAAAACCTTCTTACTTATCTGACACTAAAGTCAAAGATCACTTACATCTCCTATGGTCCGAACGAAGCTTTAGATATGGCAAGTCAGACAAATGATTACAGTGATCTTATTGAGTATACTTTCATTGATTTCTCAGATTCAGGTCTAAGTGCTGATATGGTTGCTGCTGCTGAGAGTGGTTTCCTTGAAACTCAGGATGTTATTCTCTGTCAGGGTCTCTATGGTATCGTTTTTGAAAATTCAACGGTAAATGAGAGTTTGCAGGCAGCACACGATAAGGGTACTGCCCTTTACAGCATAGAACCTATGGGCTATACACCTCCTGCCTACTTCGATTATAATTCCGATGGCAGTACAAATGATCCTGTTGCGAACTATTATACCAACATGGACACTTCCGGAGAAGGTCTTGAGAATGCTGAAAACCTTCTTGTCTACCTTGCAACAGAGTGCCCAACGCTTTCAAGAATGGCTATCATGGGCAATGAAGTAAACTTCAGTGAATTCGTATTTGTACTTGGTACAGACTTTAACGAGCTTTCTCTAACTAATGCTTCATTGGATACCAACATCTCATCTCAATTGAACATTACTATTTTCACAAAGGACAATCCTGTACCAGAAGAATTCGATTTCTCTAATTATGGAATGATCTTCATCGAGTCACAGGATGAGTCCGTGGTAAATAATTGGACATCGAGCATAAAGTCTGCCAAAACAGGCGGTGCAATGGTCATAGGCTATAATCTCTCCTCCAACATCACCCTGCCAAACGTTGACCTGTACACAACCGAATACACCGATATCGAGAGATACTGGGTGCAGGGTGGCGATGCAAACATGGGGAGCATGCTCAAATTCATGGGGCAGAATTTCTCCGGTTTATGGGAAGGAGAGGAGATTCCGGAACCTGAATTGCTGCGCCCAAAGATCAATATAACTTACATTATGAATTATGGCACCGACAACCATTATCTTCTCAATGTTTTAGGCGAGAGAAGCGTAATCACTGATAGATTCAATGTCACCGTGATGGATGGAGCAGAAGCTGCTGCAAATCTTACCGATGTTTTAGATCAGGATGTTATCATATTGGGTATGATTGGTGGTGAGGAGTTTCCGGAGTTCAAGGACGCACTTCTTGTGGCCAAGGCTAATGGCACACAGATCGGGTTAATTGCCACGACCGATATGTACGGTGTCGGTAACATCAACATGACAATTCCACCACACAGTGCAATGGTAGAGTATCATAATATTAGTGGATACACGAACATGGAGAACTGGATACGCTGTATCGGTTCAACCCTTGGGAATGCATATATCGAGTATTCCCCTGCCGTTTCTTCGTCAATCCCCCTACAAGGTATCTACCACCCTGATGCCTTCCCGAGGATATTTGGGGACAGCACCGAATATCTCGAGTGGTATGCGGATAATGGGTATAATGAGTCCGCACCCACTATTGGCATCATCACTTATTCTATTGTGGGGGATCCTAAATTTACAGTCACAGATGATGCTGTAATCAGCTACCTTGAGTCCAAAGGGTGCAATGTCATCTATACTACCAAGGAGGTATGTACTGGTGATGTGGATTATTTCATCAAAGATGGTGAAGTGCTCGTGGACTCCATCATTTCCCTGAAGGGTTTCTATCTCAATTATGATGATCATGAAGCGGGTGTGGAATATCTCAAGAGTTACAACGTTCCTGTACTCAAGGGAGCATTAGATGGTTCCAAAACACCCGATGAGTACAATGCCAGCGTGCAAGGTTTGGATCTAATTTCCATAGCTTCCCAAGTAGCGCAGCCTGAAATCGACGGATGTATCGATTATATATGGATAGCTGGTCTGGTCACTGTGGGTGAGGGCTCTGATAAATATGAGTATTACAAGCCGATCATGTCACAGGTTGAATGGCTATGTGACCGTGCAATCGGATGGGCAGAACTTGGAAATACCAATAATGCCGACAAGAAGGTCAGTATCATCTACTACAACCACGAAGGCGGTAAGAATAATATCGGTGCCAGTTACCTTGATATCGGGTCAAGTTTCACATTGATGCTTGAACAGATGCAGGCAGAGGGCTATGATATCGGAAATGGTAGTATTCCAAATGGAAGCGAATTCATCGACCTTTTCATTGAGAGCAGGAACGTTGGTTCATGGGCACCCGGTGAACTGGAGAAGGTTGTGAACTCCGGTAATGTCACCCTTGTATCAGTGGACGAGTATCTTTCCTGTTACAATACCTTGCCAGAATCCGTGCGTGCTGAAGTTGAGGCTACATGGGGTCCGGCACCCGGTGACATCATGGTGTATGAAGGAAATTTTGTGATACCAAAGGTACAGTTTGGAAATGTCAATTTCATACCCCAACCGACCAGAGCCGGACTATCCGATGAATCACTCATATATCACAACGAGTCAATACCACCTACACATCAGTATTTAGCCACATACTTCTGGATCAACAACATTTATGATGCCGATGCACTGATCCACTTCGGTACGCATAGCACACAGGAATGGTTGCCCGGGAAAGAGGTCGGACTTTGGAGATATGACTATCCGGCTATTATGGTGGCTGACACTCCTGTGATATACCCATACCTGATGGACAATGTGGGTGAGGGTACACAGGCAAAGCGCAGGGGCAATGCTGTGATCATAGACCACCTGACACCGCCGATAGTGCAAGCAGGTATCTATGCTGAGCTGGCTATGATGCATGATAAGATGCATAATTATGAAGATGCCAGGGATGCCAACAATACCGAAATGATGCAGCTTTATCGCAACAGTACCATCGAACTTTACGAAAGCCTCACGATGGAGAACGATCTTGGCGTAACTCCTGATGAACTCAGGGCAATGACTGAGGATGATTTTGGAACTTTCATTGGAAGCACTGTCCACAACTATCTGCATGAACTACAGGATACGCTCATGCCTCTTGGTCTCCATACATTCGGAGTTCCCCCTCAGGATTCAAAATTGGTCTGCATGGTCAAATCGATGCTTCGTAGCGATTTCATCGATCATATCTACAACGTGATCCCGAAGGATACGGGAGATGAGGAGGATTGGGAAGATAACGCCAGTGTCTATGCAACCGAGCTTTTGAATGCGACGTTGCTCAATGGTACCAATGTTTCAACTGCCCAGATCGAGATCCTTAGTCTTACGGATGCGAATATCACTGCTGATCTAAACATGGCACTGAATTACTCCGGCCTCTTGAACCAGACCACGCGTGAGATCGATCAGACGCTGCGTGCACTCAATGCGGAGTACATCGAGCCCGGGCCTGGAAACGATCCAATACGAAATCCCGAGGCTTTGCCAACAGGCAGGAATTTCTACAGTTTCGACCAGAGATTGATCCCTGATGCAGAGACCGAGACGATGGGAGCCATTCTTGCGGAACAGATGCTGGAACAGTACAAGGCAACACACAACGGTACCTATCCAAACAAGGTGTGCTATGTCCTTTGGGCGACTGAGACAATGCGCCACAAAGGACTCATGGAAGCCCAGATATATGCCCTTCTTGGAGTCGATATACACAGAGATACTGGCGGCAGGTTCTCATATTTTACTATAATCGACCAGGAGAACATGACTCATCCAAGGATCGATGTGGTTATCACACCTTCCGGACTCTATCGTGACACATACCCATTCCAGCTTGAAAAGATGGATGAGGCAATCCGGGAGGTTGCAGATCGCAATGAAACCAATGCGACAAACTATGTCAGATGGAATTCCCTGAAGATGGAGGATGCACTCATAGCCGCCGGATACAACAACACCACGGCACATGATCTATCCCAATGCAGGATATTCACCGAGGCGCCGGGTGCTTACGGTACAGGTCTGCCGGAAGCCACATCCGCAAGTGACACCTGGGATAATGAGTCCGAACTTGCCGACCTTTACCTGTCACGTATGTCCAACATCTATGGCGCAGACATGTGGGGCGAGAGCTACGAGGATGTGTTCAGGTTGAACCTGATGGATGTGGATGCAGCCATACACAGTGACTCGACAAACCTCATTGGAGTCATCGACAATGATGATTTCTTCCAGTACCTCGGAGGACTTGGGCTTGCGGTAAGATCATTGACAGGTGAGAATCCCGAGATGTATATTGCAAACTTTGAAAATCCAGACAATCTTGAAATCATCACACTTCAGGAACACTTAAGGAAGGAGATGCGTTCAAGATACCTGAATCCGGCGTGGATCGAAGGTATGATGGGAGGCGAGTACGCGGGTGCAAGGGAGATGATGAAATTCACCGATAACATGTGGGGCTGGGATGCCATGATGCCAGACCTGATCACGGATTCTGACTGGAAGGCGATATACGACATCTATGTTATGGATAAGTACGATCTTGGTCTGGATGAGTTCCTCAAAACCGAAAATCCATATCAATATCAGTCCATAACTGCACGGATGATCGAAACCGCACGCAAGGATTACTGGGATGCATCTGACGAGGTTCTCCAGAACCTTGTGAAGGAATACGTTGAATCCGTGGTCAACGATGGTGTTACATGCTGCCATCACACCTGTGGAAATGCTCTGCTTGATGAGTACGTGCAGGGCATAATGTCAGTACCCGGCGTTGTCGACCAGGCAACCATCGATGAGTACAATAAGCTGATGCAGGAAGCCACACATCGTTATCCTGAAACCAGTGGCCCCAGTAGGAGCAGTTCGGACACACCTTCTGCAAACATAGTCAATAGCACAAGCACAAGCAATGATGCTACGGGTTATGGAACTGCTACCGATCAGCCAACAGATGCTTCACAGCAAAGCACACCAGACAACTACGTTGAAGGTTATGAAATGACTCGTGAAAATACTCCGAAAGAGTCAGCTTCATCGTCCTTCTCAGGCTCTGATGTAATGGGGGCATTATTAGTCCTGGCATCTGTGGGAATGATCTACTTTGGTTTCATGAGAAAGAAGTGATCAGGAAGACCAAGGTTGACAGCATTACCTTCCGGAATACCGGGAAAATGCTGTAATTTCTTTTTTATTACTTTTTTTATTGTTTCTGTTATTCCTGGATTATCATCGGGTATATCATCACGTTAAACAATTACAATTAAAAATAATTAAAGTTTGTTTTATTACGAATGAGTTTTTACTACACCTTTACCTGATCTTCTGGTGTTGATCAAAATGATAACGGATCCAATTTGTAAAGCTCATGTAACTGAGAACAGTAATTATGTTACGAATTATGGCGGGAAGAAGTACTACTTTTGTTCTGCGGAATGCAAGAATAAGTTCGATCAACTGGAAAAGAGTGTAATACGCTTGAAGCGCAATATTGGTGAGCGCGAAAGGATCTCTTTTGGTAAGCTGAAAAAAGAGATCATAAATCTTGGGATCTGCACTTTGTGCGGTGCCTGTGTCTCTTCCTGTGAGTCTATAGCATTTGTGGGTAAGCAGCCTAAACTGATCGACAAATGTACTGCCTGCGGTGTCTGCTATAACCAGTGCCCGAGAACAGTTACAAGGGAAGAGGATCTTGTGGGAAAACTCAGGTTCGGATATGCTGCCAGATCTTCAATTTCCGGGTTTAAGGGCCAGGATGGTGGTGTTGTCACCTCCCTTCTTGCATACGGGCTTGAGGAAGGCCTGCTGGATTGTGCCATAGTCACAAGGAGGTCGGACGATGATCCCTGGAAAGCTGAGCCTTTTATTGCAACTACTGCGGATGAACTCTTTGAGTCTGCCGGGAGTATCTATTCCCACAGCATGACCATGGAGCCTCTGATGAGTGCTATCAAGCAGGGTATGAGGAGCATTGCATTTGTCGGACCGAGTTGTAATATCGATGCTGTCCACAAGATGCAGACAAGCCCCCACGGCTTTCTTCATCTCTTCCTGAGGGCAAAGGTCCTGAAGTTCGGTCTTTTTTGCATGGACAGCTTCGAGCACGAAGGTATCAAAGAATTTGTAGAAACACATGGAATGGACCTTAATGATATTGATTCAATGAAGATCCGTAAGGGTGTCTTCGAATTTGGCATGGCTGATGGTATAAAGAGCTATGATCTCTCAGAACTTGACCAGTACAGGTCTACCTCCTGCAAGTTCTGTACCGATATGGCTGCTGAGAACTCCGATATATCCTTCGGAGGCGTGGGAACACCGCAGGGCTGGAGCACTGTCCTGGCACGCTCATCTATAGGATAGGAGATACTCTGTGAAGCTATCGACAATGGCTACATCGAGGCAAGGCGTCTTGAGAAGAAGGAAATGGATCGTGCAGTAAATCTTGCAAAGATGAAGAAGGTACAGATGTATTCCCTGAATCGCAGGCAGAAAGCCTGATCTCATGTTCGTGGTCTCAAGATATATGTTGATATAAATGAATCAAAGTAAAAGAAATCAATATTGGTGGACCGGTCGGGTCTATAGTCCAAAAGTATATAGACCTAAGCACCAATTTATAATGTGATGACTCGCGACGTAGATGATGTTCATAGTACCCACAGTGGTTTGATTCGTGCAATGGAGAGGCTCCGGAGCGCAGACATCAGCCAGGGTAACAAGGATATACTTGAGAACTTTGTGACTGCCTGTAGGTTGGAAGGCCTGGCAAAGAACACAGTGATCTGGTATGCTAACTACGGTACCAGGATGGCTCAACGGCTCCAGGATATAGGCTTCACAGGGACGATTGACCAAGTGGATCAGGCCATCTTCCACAGGCTGTTGTTGTACCTTGAGGACGAGCGCGGGATGTCACAGAGCAGCCTGAGGAATTACAAGAAGCTAGTTAAGAAGTTCTTTGGCTGGTCCTGTGATGGCGAGGCCCCAAAATGGGTGCAAAACATCAAACTCAAGACGATAGATACCCCTGTTCAGCCATCTGATCTGCTTACCCAGGAAGAGTTTGACCAACTCATGGGAGCATGCAAACATCCACGTGACAAGGCCTTAATTGCTGTTCTGGCTGACTCAGGCATGCGTGTGGGGGCTCTGGCATCTTGCCGTATCAAACACGCTGAATTCAATCAGTATGGAGCCATTCTGTACATCTCACAGACATCACTGAGCAAGAAGACAACTGCAGCCAAGGGGATCCCACTGACCTGGTCAACAGGATATCTCAATCAGTGGCTGTCTGTACATCCTCTTAGGGAAGATCCGGACGCTCCTCTATGGGTTACCCTCAACCAGAACATGGAACCATTGAGCTATAAGAGTGTAAGGAGCACGATTGCAAAGATAGGAGAACGGGCTGGTCTCAAGAAGCGAGTAAATCCCCATACCTTCAGACATCTTGCTATCACCAACTGGATCCTTGACGGCCTTAACGAACAGGAGATCAAGCATAGGGCTGGCTGGTCTCGTGGATCCACACAGATGTTTAAGATCTACGCGAACTTCACAGACAATGAGATCAACGAAAGGATTTTTGAGAAATATGGGCTCAAGAGTGACGATAAGAGACATGTGACACTCAAGGCCTGTCCACGCTGTAACAATGTTCTGAGACCTTCAGACAAGTTCTGCAGCCAGTGTTCACTTGTCTTGGACCGTGAATCGCTTGACAAGATCCAGGCATACGAGGAGAAGATTCCTGAACTGCTTCAGTTGGTGTTGAAGAGTGATCGTGGAAGGGATTTGATAAAGCATCTTTCCTGAAATATCTCTGACCTAGTTAATCAGCTTGGTCTTTGGGAGATCTGGGCTGACTTCTGAATTTTTAGCGACATATGTTTAGCTTACGCTTGACTATGTGATCTTATAAGTTGTTATAAGATACAATTAATTAATTATAAATACTATTAATTCCTTATATTAGATTAGCTTCTAGTCATAAATATAAGACCAGAAAACAAAAGATAAAACAACAAAGGATAAAACAACATAGGAACAAAACACAAGGAGTTGACAAAAATGACTACAGAGGCAACTACTATCCCCACAACAAAGACAATTCGGGACAGGCTGAAAGGCTATGGTCAGAAAGGGGAGACCTATAGCGATATTCTTACACACATGATGGATTCAATCGATAAAGAAGAGTTTATGGATAGGATGTACAGACGCTTGGAAGAAAAAGATCAGTTTGTCTCACTTGATAAAGTTTGAGACGTGATTCAAAGTGAAATGTAATGTGAACATACATGCAGATGTGGTAAAGTTTCTGAACGCACTCGATCCTGGAACAAAAGAAAGGATCGTTGACGGGTTGAAAGTCCTTGGCAATTTGCCTGTTGATGGTGATGTCAAGAAGTTGAAAGGTACAAAGGGTAGGAAGGACCTATATCGCTTGCGTATAGGCGAATACCGAGCTATCTATGAAGTTGAAGATGATAATGTGTATGTTCTGGAAGTTATGCTTCGTGGAAAGGGTTACGGGTGGCTTGATCGGCTGCTCGTCCTCTAACTATTTTTGAATGTAGGATTAAACACTTTCCACTTTCTCGATTTTCTTATTTTCTATAGATTTTTCTAAGATTTCTTTACTTTTATATATCAGATAATTACCATAGGAATCTACGGTGATGTTATGAAAACTGGAAGAAATGATCCATGTCCATGTGGTAGCGGCAAGAAATACAAAAAATGCTGCATTAGTAAGGAAAACTCCCAGCCAAGGATAAAAAATGCCTCCATCTCGAAGAACATTCCTGGGTTATGGGTTGATGATCTCTCTCTGAAAAAGAATTATTACAACTCAATAGATGAGCTCTACGATGAGATAAGAGCTACAGGAAGGGTTCCACATGGAGATGAATATACATATGGTGATGAAGAAACAGGGCTGACCCGCACAATTGAAGTAGAGGAATTGTGCAGACATGGCCACCCCAGTGGAGGCAGTGTCACCTTTGATCAAACAGATGATGGAGGATGGGAAGGGGTAGAAAGTGGTTCCGGAGGTGGAGGTCCCTGTGTCCTATGTGAAATCCTAAAAGAAGGATTTGAAATTGGTTGCCCTGAATGTGGAAAACCATTTCCAGAGTTCACTGAAGGCGAGATTTTAGAAATATATACAAAAGGCATTGAACCCCTCGGCATTACATGCCCCAACTGTGGATGCAAATTTATCGCAATTGACGAAAATGGCATCCGCATAAGTGAACCTAACAATGTTAAAGAATAATTTACTCCCCCATTGTTGATTGTTTTATTTTATAGGCTGAGGATTGACACAGAACGTCCTCAGAACATTTTTACACACCAGCCGTTGATGGGTGTCTTGCACGATTTGAAGCATCTGGGGTGAGTCTCAGCCCATGAAGAGCAGACCGAAAGGCTGACATGCAGTAGGCCATCACGTCGATGGTAAAAAGGAAAGTTAAAATAATTCAAAGACTATCTTTGTGCAATTATACGGGATGTGGGATATTGAACCATGAAGAGATCTATTCGAGAATTGAGGAACGGCTGCCGAATGAGAATGCATTTGAGAGTGCTGTACTGAGGAACGTACAGGATAACTATTTCATTCTGGTTTATCAATCGCTATACAATCAAATTCAGTAGTTCTCTAATTTTTGCTTAACCCCATAAATCAACATCAAACGGCACATTTATATACGGTTAAAAAATCCCTTCCATGTTACCTCGACTAGAACTAACTCCAACTCACTGCATCAAAACTGTTTTACAGCCTCTTCTCGACAATATCCATATTCCAATCAATGGTTCTCTCAATTGCAAAGATCTATTTGCCAGTATTCTTGGCATGGCAACATGGAATCGTTCAATTCATTCAATTCATAAACAGTATCATAAGATTCCTTGTGAAACATCAATGAGATACCATTTACAAAAAATCGAGTTGGATCAACTCATTGAACACAATACAAAAATACTCTTACAATCATCACTTAAAACTCTCAAACAAAAGAAAAAGCATGACTTTGCTATTGATTATACGAATGATCCATACTATGGAGGCATAGATGATAGCAATAATCGATATGTGATTAGAGGTCAAGCCAAAAAATCAACGAACTCATTCTATTCTTACATATCACTTTGCATTATTGACAAAGATGAAAGGGTTACAATTTCTGTGCTTCCTGTGAAAAAAGGAAACTCCAAGACAGATTATCTCAAATATTTCATAGACCAGATAAAACAGATTAAACTCAAGATCAATGTTCTTTGTTTGGACAGAGAATTCTATTCAAGAGAGGTTTTTTCTTTTTTACAGGAAAATGAGGTTGCACATATTGTTCCTGTTGTTAAAATGGGAAAAAGGTTGAAAAATATTCTTGATGGAACAAAAAAGCGTTATGACACATATACGATGAATAGCACAAAAGGAAAAGTGGAGCTTGACATTGCTATTGATGTCAAATACAGAAAAGGGAAGCGAGGAAAGAATGGGTGTGAGAACCTTGGATTTGTTGTTTATGGGATTAATTGGGATCCAAGAAAAGTCAGTGACACTTACAGGAAAAGGTTTGCTATTGAATCGTCTTATAGGATGCGAAATGTGGTAAAACCTAAAACGTGTTCTAAAGACCCTATGTTACGATATTTTTATGCGTTGATATCGTTTCTTTTCAAAAATGCATGGGTGTCAATACAGAGAATGCATTTCATGAAAGTGAAAAGAGGACCAAAGACGATTGAATCTGATATGTTTAGGTTTGATATGTTTGTTCATTTAATTGTGGAATGGGTGAGAAGAAAGTTGAAAGTTAGGTTAACTGTTAAGTGTTTTAGGTGAATGTGGAAATATTATATGAGGGAATGAATATTAGTGAAGTACTGAAATTAGTTACAAGGATCTTCCTGACAACAAATTCACTACTGACGATTTTAAGTCATTCATTAGGAAAAACAATTTTGTAGACTTTGTGAATGAGATTTACAGGACCAGGTTATCTTCAAAAGGCGTGAAAAACATTAAGGATCTGGTGCAACAAGTTGACAATTTCGATGACTATGAAAAAGTATTGATGGCCTTTGAAGAAAGCGATCGGCGCAATTACAAAGGCAATGAAATAAAACCGAGTCCATGGAGCTTCGGAACAAAGTTGTTGCATTTCTATAATCCACAAGAAAATCCTATCCTAGATACGATTGTTAGAAATAATCTAAAACTAGGTTACATGGATGATCAATTATGTGTTGAGTTCAGGAAAGCAGCCAATTGTTTCGTAAATAAACACATTGGTTATTTTGAAAACATTGCTAAGTCGGAAACCATTAAAAAAGAATTAGAAGAGCGCTACATACCAACACCGTTCTCAAAAATGGGATTGCTTGACATGGCACTATATTGAAAATGGTGGGGGTGAACTTGTGGGCCCCTTTCCGTTGGGGGGGTGTGAAGCAAGAATCGACAACATTAGATGCTGGATTGGGACAATTCAGAGTTTCAGCCCGCCCCCATGACACTTATATTTCGTAGGTGTCACGCCAGGCTTCTCGGCAAGCATTGCCTGATGCTTCTCCTGGCATTCCTTGCAACAATAAGGGAGCATGATAATCCCATATCTCTTGAAATAGTCAACAAATAACTTCTTCTTCTGCTCCGGAGGCATTTCCACGATATTGTTGCAGTCGGGATTACTGCAGCTGCACTGTACGAGATCAGCAGTCAATTTGTACCACCCCGTTCACACATGCTTCCGGGTAGAGTTCACTGACTTCCATACCCTGATCTCCAATGCTGCAGCAGACATTGGTCACGTGGATCAGAAAAGGCAATCTTCGAGCTTCACAGGTAGGGAAATCAGAACATTTGTTTGTGCAGATTACTCCGTAATCAGACTTTGTGCATAACATCATTATGATATGCGCTCTTTTTCATATATACCATTTTATCTACGTGTAATTAAGTACGTGGATCTTGATTCATCAGTATACTTCTCAATCATATTAGCCGTGTAGATCTTCTGGACGACACCGTATTCCACGGAATCGAGAGTAACCTGGTCACCGACTTCCAGAGTGCCACAGAACGCGCTCAAGACAATTTTTACACATCAGCCTTATGTTTGTATGTCTTGCACGATTTGAAGCATCTGAGATGATTTTTAGCCTTTCTGGCTGATAGGTTCAAACCGAATCCCGTGGTCACCCTTGTACGGCTTGTGATGATCTACATCTCCCTAGATTATATCATCATGAATCCCTTCCGGATATGCATCACATTTCCAGCCCAGGACTCCATGGTGTAAATGCTTACATTCGATGCATAATGGTGCTTGGCCTATCAGGGAATATACACTTTAGTATATGCTTTGTTCAAGTACTCATAAAATAAGAAGCTATCAGGACAGTTGTTTTGATGTACACATTAGCCCCTTGCATTAGTTGAGCTTTTTAATTATCTTTCCTTCGAAATCGTGATATTGATAATCATAGCCTTCCAGTGCTGCTTCCAGTTTCTCCCTTTCCTCACTAGTTGCAAAGATAATCTGTTGATTATATTCTTTTGCTTTTGATGAGCGCCTGAGTAAGTTATTATAACTTATTTGAGATGCATCTTGTTGACGTGGTTCATCGAAAATTAGCAGACCCGGATGGTTTGTTGCAAAATCACGTGACACTTCAAGTAATCCGCTCAAATATGCCCAGATTATTCTAATGAAGTCACTCGCAGACACATCAACCTTTAAATCAAAGGCTTCTAATGTGGGTTTATATGTGTCATGGGATATTTCTATACTTTTACTGAAACTGCTAAAACCATATGCATCGAGTTGATGATTGAATGACTTCTCCAATAACTTTAATTTTTTGCGATCAGAGTTTGACAAGGTACCATCTGGAAGATGTTTTTCCCTTTCTAACAACGAATTCCATATAAATGCAAGATCTTCGAATTTACTTAAATTGAATTCGAACTCTTCCAAAATTCTCATCTGAAGATCTATTTTTTCTTCTAACAAAACCATTTTTCGCAGTGTTGATATTGAAGGCGTGTCTTCACTCGAAGTTAGGGTCTGTTTCAGTGCGCGTATGTGTGCACGTATATCATTAACTTCGTTTCTTATGGAAAATAACTGATTATTCTTTACTTTAATTACTTCATAATTACTTTCTTTCATTTTTGAAAATATTTCAATTTGGCTCTTGATGAATTTAATGTTCTCATCGACTGACATTGGTTCATCAAATGACTCATCTGCAATCAAGTAGTCAGGAGTTTTTTGGTGACATACCGGACAAGTTTCATGTGTAGTAACTAAATTTTCATCTGAACCATATTTTCTTATCTTTTTGATGTCATTGTTTCGACGCAGGTCTTCTTTCAGTGCACTCAACCGAATTTCAACTTCCTGATGTTGATTCTTTTCGAGATTAACTTCCTCAAAAATAGATCTCAATACTACTTCTTTTTCTTCTAATAAATTCCGTGTGTCTTCCAGTTCCTTTACTAAAAGAGGTTCAGCTTGTCGAACAGTTGGTGTTTCTTCAGATTTCAAATGAGATAAAAGAACTTTATCTTCTTTGATTGCCCTCCTTATCGGAAGTTGCTTTTCATCCTGATAAACTCCAATATATGGCACTATCTTCGGAGGCCACGATGATACGGGGGAACTTGGTAAGGATTGTATTGTTCCATTTATCGGAAGCAATAAATTATTACATACTGAAATTTGTGAGTCCCATTCGTTTTTTAAAATTTTCTTTTCTTCGACCAATTCTTGCTTTTTGATAGATACATTATATGCATCCAATTTTGCAAGATATTCAATGGATCGTTTACCAACTTCTTTGATCTTGTAAGTAGGCATGTTTGATTGTATGCCGCTCCAACCCACCTTCTGTTCAACAATCAATAAGGGGAAAATGCACTCTATATAGAGTTGAACTTCTTTTCCATCATATGTTCTTACCGTTGGAAGATCCCATCCTAAAAACGATTCAAGATATCTATGAAAACCCATTTCATTCTTTGCAGCTCCTGGATCCCTTACATAAAAATCGTGTTTTTCGTAGTCACCTTTTTTATTTGATAATGCAGGTCCATAAAACACAGAGATTAAACGGGTATCATGCTCAGTCTTGACAGCTCTCTTAATAGTGATTACATCACCATTTCCATTGCTGATTTCTAAAAACACATCTGATTCGAGCACGTTAATTTCTTCACCATCGTCTACTAAGCGCGAAGTCATAACAGGTGGTAAAGGGACTATATTTTTTGAGGTGAGCATTCTTTCTAGCCCAAGGGCATACATTATCGATTGAACACATGTTGATTTCCCGGAAGTATTATCTGCCCTTAATATCACGAGCCCATCCTCAAATGGGATATTTACTCCATATAAACCTCGATTTGTTCTTATATCGAGTGAAAGTTGCCTAAGGTGCAGGGACATTATCAGATTCCTCCGTTGAGTAAAACATTGACATCTTTTTCATTTATGTATGGTTTTATGCTTCTTAAAAAGTCCTTTTCTGTTGTAAAACAGTCATGAAGGGTTTCTATCTTATTTGCAAATTGTTTCCCTTTAGGAGTTAACCTTATCCCAGTAGAGTTCCCATATTCCATCACCACCAGCCCATGTCCTTTCGCAAAATCGATGGCCCTGCTTATTCCGGGCTCAATTCGGATAACAATGTCATGCAGTGGTTTTTTTTCAATAAAATATCCATGTAAGATTTCACGGTTTTCGGGTGATCTAATAGCCCAATTTATTACATTTACTTTTTTTAGACTTGCTTTTTTGCCTCTGCTATAATCAAGAATTAACACCAAAACAGTAACTCTCCAATCTGGTCGAAGATCGGGTGGAATTGGTCTGGGCCGTCGAGTAAAGCTGAAGGGGATGTTTATTTGTGGGATGTCGGCTTCTCTCATATATAATCCTCATAATCAGAGAAATCAAGTGGACAACGCAATAGCCAATAAGAGATTGCTTCATAAGCTAAAATATTGACCGTTTGAGGCCTTAATCCTTTGAGTTCGTTAGTTAACTCGTCAGTATATTGTCTCATAGTATCATTAAATATCTCTGCTGGGGTACTGCTTGAAATAGACGTCTCTACTGAAAGGAAACGCTCTCTATCTTCTTTTGTTTTCAGTGCCTTTACATGTAAATCGGGATATTTAGATTTTAGATTATCTAGCACATTTTGTCCACTTATGTAATGATTTATGAAATCCATCTTTAGCTTTTCTTTTTTCTCATGACTAAAATTCCGAGGGGCCAATAAATTTATTTTTCTTTCTAAGTTTGCAATCATCTCATTATTCCCATCTGCAAAAATGGAGCATGCGTCTGCAGGCAAATCGTCCGGATCTACTCTTTCTTTTGTTAATCCACTGTCATGCAGTTGTGCAAGTTCTACTGCAAAATAATCCCGATCTATAATGTTAATGTGAAAATTTTCAGCAACGTAAGGTAAATTTAGTTCTCGAACTTCTTGGGCTTTTTTCTCAGCATGGTCCTGTAGTTTTTTAGTATTCCAATATGGTACAACAAAAAGCCAGTGGGATATTTTTGTTGTTCCTAAAAGTTTTAATAATCCATCCGAGTTATTAATAAATTTAGTAATATCTCTAGTTATTTTATCTCTTTGTCGTCTATACCGAACATCGTGCTCCACAGGCTCTTCCACTGCATAACATTGGTATGCATATCCACTGTATGTGAAGCCCTCTAAGCCGTAATCTCCCCCATCCGAATCTGGAATTTCAGCGAAATCATAACCATGTTTGCGTTTCAAAAGAACAACAATATGACGTTGCCATTCTTCTCCTCCCTCTTTCCACGTTATGCCTGGCATAGAAAACTACCTCTTTTTAACACGGTTTGTTTTATTTTTTGTTCGCTTGTCCCGGTTTCTTTCCAATGTTCGATATGCAGTAAAGTTATTCATACTATTAAATTTTACAAAAATTTAATTGATGATCTCCTCTACTACGATGGGATCTTTGTTAGATGAACAAAGTGATTCATTTCGTAGTTATGCTGTTCTTTTTTCCACGAAGTACAAATGTTGTCTGTCCGGGCAATACATGTCAAGATCTATTTTCATTCTCTGTATTAAATCGCAGCAGTACTTTGATGCGACCCCGAAATACTTCTTCAGAAGTTTGCAGAATTCATCGGTGGTCATGCCATTGTAGACATACCCTTCTAGTTCCAGGAGGATATCCCTGGCCAACTGCTCCTCAGATATTGTCTCAGTGATGGTCACTTCATCCAATGTATGTACGTACTCGTAAGTGGATCCTTTTCTGTATAGATCTTCAGTTACATGCAATCGGATATTTTGATAGTCGGTCTGACCACATTTTGAGCATTTTGTTTTTACATACATTTCCGCGCCCCCACGCTGCAATGGTTATTCTAAAATAATTTCTTTGGATGATATTTTCTTGAACTCGCCTTCGGGTTCAGCTTCACAGATTGATTTGATTAACGAGCGGCCTTCTTCGGTTTGAAGATATGCAACGACTGCTTGACGGGCTGTTTCTTCATCAACTGTGGGCTTGTGCTGATCTGCAAAGTACTCTAGTGCTCGAATAACTGCCTCTGTTGCGGTTCTTGCAAACCCTTTCTCGACCATGAACTCGATGTTTTCAAGTGCATTTTTGGTCAATCTGAATCCCGTCTGTTTTGTAGTCATATCTCTTCGTGTATAACATATGTATAAACAAAAGATATAAATACGTGGTATGACAATGATTATACAATAGCTATACGGAGCATACCCAATGACTGTGAGAAAAATATACTCCAGTAATGAAGGCCGTCTTCTAATCTCTATACCTGCGTTTCTCCGGGACAAATTCAACCTGGAAAAAGGCGATACAGTAGACGTAGACTGCAACAACGAACAGATTATAATCACCCCTATCAGGGAGACTGAAAACAAAGAATAAGATGATACATTAAAGGGATCCCCAGGGCGAACCCCAGAAACCCACAGTAATGACTCGCAATCATATCTACGGTTTCTGGCCTTATAAATGTTCGTTCCTCCGGGATCTGCCCTATGGAGGAAACAGAAATGAGCAAACAAAGATGGATTTGTATGAATTGTGGAAAGTTCGTCTACTTCCCTTCAGTAGACGCAGAGACAAGAGAAACGATCTGCACACATTGCAGAAAGCCAGAATTAGTAGAAGTGCCAGCCGAACAACTGACAGCCGCAGGGGTGGCCTGATGTACATCCCTGTAACCACCTGTGATGATCTGCCTGTATATGCTGATGTCAAGATGCAGATAGTAATGGACGGTGACAACATCACGGACATCCTCAGCTACCAGGTTGATGATTTCGTGATTGAAGATGAGCTTGTGAATGATATCAAGCGTGTTCTGGCTGGTGTTAAAATTGCCAGCTATGAGGATCTTGAAGTGCTACTGAAGGATCGCTTTGGCATCTTTCCTGGATCTTGTCCTGGCCTCATTCATCGAGTTTCATGTGCTGTAAAGGTGAACGCATGAACTCTGATGTGATTGACGGTGATGCTGTCAGAGGCTATATGGACACGGAAATGCCAGCCGTTGTTAAGCATCCCTTGGGTACCACTCCCGTGACAGTGATCTTGCAGAACTACACCTACAAAAATGCAAAGATGGGGGTTGATGGTGGCCAGTTCTATGACATGGATGATCTTGTGAATACTGCATTAGTCCACTTTTTAGCAACCGTTCGGAGGCGAGAACAATGACCGATACTGAGGTTCTTCAACAACACCCACTTGTTCAAGAGTTTGCATCTGCCCATGATGATCCTGAGCTCTATCAGATCATTGAGAAAACTAATCCAACACTCAAGATGCTGGTGGATGTGGCCAGTGAGATCATGGAGGATGATCAATGAGAATGGCTGAGATTGTGCGAGTGTCTGAATGCCTATTTTTTGATAACACCAATGATTCAATATAAACAAGGTAAACAATAGGGAGGTTCAGTGTGGAGGTAAACACGCATCCTTCTGAATTCAAGAGATTTCACTATCTCCTTACTAAGGACCATCCTGATTACGAACCGTTCTATTTTCCTCTGGAACGCAACGGGAAGGATCCACTGAAGAACAAGTCATGGAAGAAGAACCGTAAGACCTACGAAGAAGCCTACAAACTGATGGAGAAAGGCTTCAACATAGGTATTGCAGGGACTGACAAAGACCAACTTGTGATCATCGATGTTGATGATATCAGCCAGGTGGGAGAAATCAAGCCCACGCTGATCAACCAGTCCAGGAAGAGGATTGGACGGCATGGCTTCTATTTCACAGAAGATTCTATAGCTAAATCCATTTTTGATAATTCTGCCAAGCAGAACATCGCTACTGAGGACGCTGGAGAAGTCCGGTCTAACTGGCAGTATGTTGTTGCTCCTGGATCATACGTACCGTGTGCTCCGGAGGAAGTGGAACGCATTCCTGAGTGTGATCGCGAGAATGCTGGATACTACTCCATCATGGTGGAACACAGTGTCAGTTCACTCACCTATGATGAGATTCCAGAGGCCTACCGAACATGCCTGGAGAACAAGCGAGCTTCAGACACTGCAGCTCACCAGAGGAAGGATAAGCGTAGTACTCCGAAAGTAACAGACCATAAGAACAAATCTGCCTTGTGGGATCTCACGATCTCAGAGGTGACGGGGAAGTCTGAACACCCTACAAATCGATTCCCTTCGCTGTTCCACGGGTCAAAGACCTACAAGGACACATCTGTGAGCAATGGAATGCTGCACTGCTGGAGGCACAATGTAAGTCATACTGCGCTCACAACCCTTGCGGTCCTGGCGGGTGTCTCAACATGTAGTACTGCTGGATATGGTCACAATGGCAGTGGCGTATCAGCAGTCAATTTTGATGATGGTGAAGTGATCTACAAGCTCTGGAGATATGCCAAGGATCACGGCTTCATTCCTGATAGTGACCCCATGCCAACAAAGGCCATGGTCTACTATGCTGTAGACAACACGCTCTGTCATCAGAAAGATGTCATCGGTGGATGGAAGCTTCCTCCGGACGTCTACAACAGAGTACTCGAAACTACGGAATTTAACGTTGGCCGAGAACCGCTCAAGAAAAAGATCGGGCAGGCAATATCCGGAGCTGTAAACAACTCCATGCAGATTGCTCAAGCCCTCCAGGAAGAGGTTCCGATCTACTACGATGTGTCGAAGAACTACTGGATGTGGAATCACGATGGTGAGCGATACGAGCGAATCGATGAGACTGAGATACTGTGTCAGATCATGCAAGGCATGGGCATGGATTCCATCTACAGATCTCGCACGAAAGCTGAGATCATGGAGTCCATCAGGATCACTGGCCGAATGCGAAGAGTGCAACAGACTCCGCGAACATGGATCCAGTTTGACAACTGTGTAGTTGACATTGATTCTGACGAGAGGTTCCAGGCTACACCCGATTACTTCTTTGCTGCAAGGATTCCACACCGATATGGTACATCTGAAGATACTCCGACAATAGATCAACTATTTGAAAACTGGGTAGGTCCTGAACGAAAGCAGCTGTTGTACGAGATCTGTGCATACTGCATGTATGATCACTATCCCATTCACAGGATCTTCACGTTGATTGGTCCTGGAGGCAATGGAAAGGGTCAACTCATGGAATTGATCAGGCGATTCATTGGTGCAGACAACTACACGTCTACTGATCTGGACAGGCTATCAAAATCACAGTTCGAGACCTCGAAGCTGTTCAAGAAGAAAGCAGCATTCGTTGGGGAGACCAACTTCAATACCCTCTCCAGAACGAACATGCTCAAGCAATTGAGTGGTGGGGATATCATCAGCTGCGAGTTCAAGGGCAAGGACTCATTCGATTTTGTGAATACTGCAAAGATCATCATAGCCACGAATGCACTGCCAGCGACTACGGACCGTACTAGAGGATTCTACAGAAGGTGGCTGATTGTAGAGTTCAATAACAGTTTTCCGGAAGGGAAGGATGTTATTGATGACATCCCGGAGGAAGAGTATGAAAATCTTTGCAGGAAATGTATCCGCATACTGAATGATCTCCTTGAGAGCGGGTCCTTCACTGCTGAAGGTACGATTGAGGAACGAGCTGCGCTCTATGAGAGGAAGTCTAATCCTGTAAATGCGTTCATTGATGAGAATTGTGTAAAGGACGAGGGGGCGTCAATGCCTACATGGTATCTGTTCGACCGCTATGAAGAATTCAGAGAGAGGGGCGGATTCAGAGAACTTTCGAAGAGAGATTTCACCAAGATCGTTCATGAGTTAGGATACGAGACTAGCAGTACTTCGTTTAGTAAAGAGCAACAGGCAAAGTATAAGAAAGATCCTTCGGCGGACAGGAAAACATGGAGAATTATAAAAGGATTGGATATTCGAGAAGCGGACGATGACGAAGAAGTTACACTTAGTTACACTAATTACGGTACTTCTACTTCTATTTCCCCTAGGGAGAAACAAAGTAAAGATAGTGTAACGAGCGTAACTAGTGTAACTTCGGGTGAGATTTCACCAAATGCTATCCTTGACAATCTCATAATTTCTGAAGTAAAACAAACCTACGAAACGATGCATGTCCCTGACATCAACGAGTTTGTATTAAATTTCTGTAACAAGTATGCGATGTTCAAAGGTTCGATTGTGGGTCAGCGAGTGGAAGAACTTGCACTTGCTGGATTCAGTGGAGGTATTCAGTAATGTCTCGTTTTCAAGTTCCACAAGCCGCTTTTCATGAACGGCTTGGTAGAGGTCAAACTATCGCTTATGATTCAGAATCTGGTAGGTGGTCCTTGTGGAGACCACAAAGGGGGTGTCTACCCGACAGATAACCGCCATCACCATACAAAAAACACCAACACAGGAGGCCTAAATTGACAAAAGAAACTACCACTGACCCCGATTGTCTAAAAAAAATAAACCGTGATGATCTGTTATCCCTTTCGTCCGAGATGATCCAGGATATCTACGACCGTGTCAAAGTCCAGAGATTCAGGGAACGTGAAGGTGACAGTACCAAACTGAAGTATCTCAGGGTTCTTGTGACCGCGATACAGGCTCACAACTCGATACTGAAGGATGACCAACTCGAAGATATCGAAAGCCGGCTGGCAGCACTGGAGGAGAGCAAGAATGCCAACACAAACAATTGAGAATAGGCTCAAGAAGCTTGAAGAGAAGAAGACTGAAACAGAGTCCCCGGGAGTTTACATCTTTGATCCGGAGGAAGGAATTCCTGAAGAGGTCCTGGCTAGTGGGAAATATATGGTCTATTTACCAGATAATGGGAGGGATAAGATCGAATGAGTTGAGGATATGTTCTCAAGACCTTATACGAAAAGCAACACTATGGCAAAATGCCATCGTCAATGAATACGCTTAACTAATATTCACTACAAACATGATTGCTGAAGTACACGGGCACGGAATACATATGACAGAAGTTACAAAAGTATTACTACTTCTCAAGAACATGGTCTACGAAAGTACCAGCCCCATGGAAACCCTTCGTTTTGCGAATTACTATTGCAACAAGGGTCTTGATGTGATAGTTATCATATTCGGTCCGATGGGTGTCCTCCTTGGGAAAGCTAATAAATGCGGGTCTCCTGCATACGATGAAAAGATAAAAAAATGCATGGAGCTGGGCGTACAATTCAAGTGCTGCAAACTTGGAGCATCAATTATAGGAATGAAAGGGGAAGAGCTTATCCCTGGTATTGAACTCATCGAGTCGCATGAGATAGCAGAAATGCTTCTGGAATACTGTAGGGAAGGACAACTGATAGTTACACTATGATGTGATTTGTGGTGTCCTCAAAACTGAATAGTACATAAGGCTGACCTGCTGAGGGAGTGCTACAAAGGCCTTGATCTAAAGCAGTCAAAGATTGAGCAGGATAAATCCACCCATCTCGACTACCTGAAATTCATTGCAGATATCCAAGGGCTGAAGAAGCAGAAAGTCGAGCATTCCGGAAGCGTTGAACAGACAGGTGGTGTAGTCGTCTACTTACCTGATACTGGCCGTGAAAACACAGAAGCTTCACAGTAATTTCTATTTTCGATTCGATTCAATTCGGATTATTTTTTGATGCACAATGCCAGTCCACTGCGATTTCATCCTTAAAGTCAAGTCGAATCATTTACAATGTGAGCTGCTTAATTCGGTTCGAATTATATTCGAATTTGTATCGGTATATCCCGGTATATTTTAGGGTATGTACTGCCACACCATCATGTTTTTAATATTAAATTCGTCCCGGTATAGTTATGCAGTTGGTTCGCACCGGTCCGCGTGATTCGAATCAATTTTATTTTATAATGCGAATTGTATTTTATTTTAGTAGGCTGGTGTTTCTAGATTTAACTGTCTAAAAATTGGCCCCTAGGCAAACCGGCCAGACACCTTTTTGATAAAATCGACTTTTTAATATTTTAATTTGTTAACGGCGTTAACATTGAAAACTAAAAAGGAACCCTGATTATTGTAATATTTCGATTCTGTGGTTTTGCCTAGGTCAAAATGAGAGACATAGTAATCAAGTCTTAATTTGTAGCCCAAAAAAGTAACGATAGGTACAGCAGAACTTCCAAGATATAAATGATATCGTGTAAATATTCCATATTATAATTTCAATTGTTTTTCCTGACGGCCCAGTCCACGCCTGTATGTATAACATCCACACGTTCTGATGTGGTCTGTTTTAACTGATCGTCACCAAGTTGTTCAACTATACTTCCGTTTACAGGCTATAGCACCTGTTGCAAATGCAACAAAAGTATAAAACATGAAATCTATAATATAATTATAGCAGCAGCCATTCGGTCTGGATGTTATATTGTAGTTGTAAATTCGGATTCCCTCTAAATTTACAACTAATGAGTAAACTGTTTGTGGGAAAGGTTTGCTCTCACAATAAATGTAAATTGAACTTCTTAATGAGCTGAATAAGGTTAGGGGCATCAAGCTATGAAGCTTTTATCTAATCTCATTACAATTCCAGAAAACAGAGTCACAAGTCCGCGTCGAAGTGCATTACTCGGTGCACTGGTAGTTCTGTTACTACTACTTCTCGTGTGGTGGCAGGCTGGACTTTGGTATGAAGAGCAATTGCTTACTGATCAAAGAACTCAGGAGGCAATCGACCTAACATTACATGGAAATGCATTGTCAGCTGGCCTTACTCATAGATTTGCCATACTTGAAGGGTTAGTTACATTCGTTCACTTTGATCCATCAGAGGAAGCTCTAGATGATAATTTCGATGATTTTACAGGTGGACTTTATTCTAGTACTGAAGGAATTCTTTATTTTTCAGTAGCTCCAGCTGGAGTTCAGAGTTATGTCTATCCTCTTGCTGGAAATGAATATGTACTTGGACATGACCTCATTAATGAAGATGGTTCTGACTTGAGTATTGACGTACAGCGTGCAATGCAAACTCGTCAAGTTACTTTAAGTGGCCCATATGAGTTGCAACCCGATGTTCTAGGCATGGTGGCAATAAACTCTATCTATGTAAATGATACCTTCTGGGGACTGGCAACCATGGCTGTAGATATGCCATTTATTTTTGAAGAAGCTGGGCTTGTTCTGCCAGGCCATCCTAATATTGCAATAAGGGATGATGCGAATAATGTATTCTATGGAGGGGAACAAGTCTATGAGAACAATCCTGTCATACAACGTATTGAATTGCCTGATAGTTACTGGGAATTGGGGATAATTCCTACAGCAGGCCACACTGCTATTCAAGATAAAATTCTTGTATTCAAGGGTGCAGGTTTGATTATTGTATTGCTGCTAACTATGTTAACGTATATGGGTATTAATCGTCAGGCAATCTTGACTATTGCAGTTCAAGAGCGCACTGAAGAACTATCAAAAGCAAACGAGGAACTAATCTCACTTACTGATATGAAGGATCTCTTCACAGACATCATGCGTCACGACTTGCTCAATCCTGCAAATATTGTTAGAGGTTATACTGATGTTCTAGTAGATATGGAAGAAGAGGAGAATAAAATTCAGATTATCCAGACGATTAGGCGCAATAACGAAAAATTAATCGATATGATTGAATCTGCATCTAAATTTTCAAAGTTGGAAAGTCTTGAAGAACTTGAATTTGAAAAGATGGATATCGGAGATATTATTAAAGAAGTCGTGGAAAACTTCGAACCGCAACTTGAAGAGAAACAGATGGTTCTTGAGTTTGCAGCCAAAGAATATAATGCAAATGCAAATCCAATGATAGAGGAAGTATTTGCGAATTTACTATCCAATGCCATTAAGTACAGCCCTTCAGAGAGTAAGATCATTGTAGATGTACTCGATGCAGGAAATTACTGGAAAGTAACAGTGACAGACTTTGGAGAAGGTATCGCAGATGAGGATAAACCAAAGTTATTCGAGCGGTTCAAGCGTGTAAACAAGAGCGGTGTTAAAGGAACAGGGCTCGGGCTTGCAATCGTTAAAAGAATTATTGATCTGCATGGAGGGACTGTCGCCATCGAAAATAATCCTGCAGGGCAGGGAAGTGTTTTCTGGGTAACTGTGGAAAAGTCACAATAACATAAGTCCTGGATCCCTCCGCATTCCTTTTCATTTTTTTGCAAAGTCAATTCTTCAGAGGCAATGGCTTAAGGGGCTTCGGAACATTCTAGCAGGCATTCCCTCTCCAAAATTCATATAAGACGTTTTTTATCTCTTCAAATTCTTCTAAACATACATCCAATTATCAGCACTGCAACTGCAGTGATCACTCCGAATCCAGGAGTTTCTTCTGGAGTTGTTGGAATCTGTATATCCTCATGTTCCACATTGTGATTTATTACAAATGGTGTTGTTTGAGCAGCCCATGATATATCTTCGTCTTCATGGCAGGACAAGCAGGCATACTCCAATGTAATGTATGGATTTGCATATTCATTACCATCTTCTTGGTCAATATAAATGAATTCAGCATCCACGCTGGTATTGATTCTGAATATGTGCGAACTTACATCTGCCACATAGGGAGAGGTGTTAACTGCAGATTTGACATTCTTTGGCATGTGGCAGTCAACACATTCCGCCCCTACGACTCCCATCACCGAATTTTCATATATTTCCGCAGCTTCTATATGACAATCCTCACAATGTGTAATTATCCCAAATTCTTCTATCTCGTTAGTAGCACCTTCATGAACGGGGTTGTGTGGATTATGACACACGACGCAACTTAGAGTAGACATATTTCCCGATGCTAATAGTTCCTGGTATTGCTCGTGGTGTCGAACAAATGTTCCGCTTGCAGGAATTTTGTCATCTTCAGCTCCACGCCTGTGACATTGACCACAGAATGAAGCACTTTCATTCACAATGATTGAAACACCCCTAATCCCTTTCTCTGCCACATGTTCGCTGCCTGCCCCATGACACGCTTCACATTGGATTCCCCTGAACTCCCATGAACCATTTATTCCAAGGAGGTCTTCCATTTTCTCATCATAAGATACTCCAGTGGTATGGCATTTCTGACAGTCGTATTCAAGTAGCTCACCTGCATGATAATCCACCCATTCATCGGTTTCAATGTTATATTGATTCGAACCGTTGATCTCTAGATCATCTCCAGTTTTTGTTATGATGAATCCCTGGTTGTTCATGTACCTGGCTTTCCAACCCCATCCTCCGATTACATAAAGAACATCATTTTTAGTATAACCCTCTGGCATTGGCAGATCAGGTCTAATTTCAAGAGCTTCATCTGGAGTCATGAGCTTATATTTATGACCTGACGTTTCCCATTCTCCATATATATCCTGATGGCAGACTTTGCATTCATCAGCTCCAATATATGTAGCTCCTTCGACAGGCATTACCACCGCCGTTTTTTGGTCACCTATGACATAGGTTTGCGCTGTTACTGCTATAGAAAGAATAATGACAATCGTGAATGAGATTATAATTACTGATAATAATCTATTGTGTCCTTTAAGTTTCATTTAACCCACCACTTGTATTTTGCCACTCGTATTATTCGATCTGCTCTCGTATCCTTGGAATATGAGGTCAGAAAGCAAAGTTAACATAATATCATTAAACTTCAATTGGGATAAAGAATATGATGAACTATAACTACAATCAGCAATGCTAAGCAAGCGAGTATATAGATAACACCAATAATTTTCCGATCTCTTGGATTAGTTATAATTTTTTGATACATTTTCATGACTAAATTCCAATGAAGATACACGTGAACTAAAATTAAACCAAGTAATAGCAAACCCAAATAGAGATGGATATCCCCAAATAAATGCATTTCAAGTAGTAAAGAAAGCCCGATTCCAACTAATGCCATGAGAACCAAGAACATCAAAGCTTCAATAAGAAAATTAAGTTTCATCTCCTTTATAGAATCTCCCCCCTTACATTGAATTTTATTTTACCCCATCTTCAGCGACTTTGCATTTATGGATACTATGACTGTGCTAAGACTCATAAGAACCGCTCCAGCTGCAGGACTCAACAAGATTCCATAGCTAATTAAGACTCCAGCTGCCAAAGGAATTGCAAAGGCATTATAACCCGTCGCCCAGAGAATATTCTGAAACATCTTCGAGTAAGTTTTCTTTGAAAGAAGAATTATGTCAATTGCATCCCTGGGATCGCTTTTTACAAGAATTATGTCTGCACTTTCAATAGCCACATCTGTTCCAGCTCCTATAGCAATGCCTACATCTGCCTGAACAAGAGCTGGAGCATCGTTTACCCCATCTCCAACCATGGCTACAGTATATTTTTTCTGAATTTCTTTTATGGTCTGGGATTTTTCATGAGGTAAAACTTCAGCGAAGTAATCATCAAGTCCGATTTCTTCAGCCACCCATTGAGCAACGAAGCGATTGTCACCTGTGAGCATCATGCACTTAATGTCCATAGACCTGAGTTTCTCAATAGCCTCTTTAGATTCCTTTCTTATAATATCTGCAAGTCCCACTGCACCCAATGGTTTATCACCTTCAAGCAAAAATACAACGGTTTTACCCTGCTGTTCTATTTTCTCGATTTGATCATTTTGAAGATCGATTCCATTTTCTTTAAGGTACCCTGGACTTACTACTTTCAATCTTCTTCCCTGAATTGAACCTTCAACACCTTTTCCAGGAATTGATCTGAAATCTTCAACATTACCTGGTTCAAGGTTTTGTTCTTTTGCACTGTTTACAACTCCAAGAGCAATGGGGTGCTCTGAGTCCGATTCCAGAGAAGCAGATAATCTTAGAATTTCATCTTTATCTGTATCTGCAAGAGGTACTATGTCTGTGACTCCAAACTTACCTTCTGTAAGTGTTCCAGTTTTGTCAAAAACGATTGCCTGAAGATTCCTTGCTCTCTCAAAAGCCTGCCTTTCTCTGATCAGTAGACCCGAGCCTGCTGCCAGAGATGTGGATACAGCAACAACAAGAGGAATGGCCAAACCCAAAGCATGTGGACACGCTATAACCATAACAGTAACCGCTCTCTCAAGAGCAAAAACAAACTCCTGGCCAAAGGATAACCATGCCACAAGGGTCAACGTACCAACACCTATGGCTATGATTGTAAGCACCAAAGCAGCTTTGTTTGCCAGATCCTGCGTCTTGGATTTGCTTTCTTGTGCAGTCCTAACAAGCTCAATGACCTGATTTAGATATGTATCCTTTCCAGTTTTCTTGACTTCTATATGCAGGGATCCTTCTCCATTAATAGCCCCGCCGATAATTTCATCCCCACTCTTCTTAGATACTGGTTTGGATTCTCCTGTCAGCATTGCTTCATTAACACTGGTCTCTCCTTCAATCACAACTCCATCAATCGGGATCTTCTCACCAGGTTTGACAAGTACTCTGTCTCCAACCTCCAGTTCATCCACACGGATATCGACTGTCTCTCCGTCTCTTATAAGATGAGCTTCGGAAGGCATTATCTTCACAAGTTCTTCCAAAGCCCTTGAAGCACCTAGGACAGAACGCATTTCAGTCCAATGACCCAGAAGCATGACATCTATTAGTGTAACCAGTTCCCAGAAGAAGAACTTCCCTGGTAATCCAAAAACTACTGCAGAACTGTAGAAGTAGGCCACACTTATGGCAATTGCAATAAGTGTCATCATACCTGGCTGTCTAGTTTTTAGTTCGTTGAAGATTCCTTTAAGAAAGGGGTGCCCCCCATAAAAGTAAATTACTGAAGATAATATGAAGAGGATAAAAATTGAACCAAAAAACTTAATCTCAAAACCTAAAAATGATTGTATGGCTGGTGATAGAATCAGAACAGGGAATGTAAGAATTAGTGAAACAATAAATCTCTTTTTGAAATCTTCCATCATCATAGCGTGATGACTTTTTCCTTCATGCTCCATCCCGTGCATTTCATGCTCATGAGGCATTTTTTCATCTGGTTCATGATTTCCTGCAGACTTCATTTCATGGTTCATTCCACACACCCCGATCAAGCAAATTTATTATAGAAGATTCCGAACAAATATGCAAAAATGAATGAAATGATTGCAGCTTCAACCATTCCAGCAATTATACCAGTTGGATCCAGCGAGAAGAACGTATGCCATTGTTGCATCATCTCAACTGCACCCGTGTACATTCCTAAATTTCCAAGTATTCCAAGTAAAAGCATTACTATTGCAGCAACGATTGCTGCAGCTAAACTAAATGCTAATGGCTTTAATTGTTGTGTCATTTATTTCCCCCACTTTAAATGATGAACTTCATCTGGAATTACTGAAACATAGTGTTTCAGAGAGTGTATTTGCAACAAATATGTCCCACCATACTTGCCCTATTATTACACCATAATCATATTTCATTTTGACTTATATAAACTAATCAGTAAGCGTTTGTAATTCAGTTCTACAAAAGATGAAAAGGAATAAGGGCTTAGTTGAGGATTGAAGTGATGATACTAAGGGTGATGTATGCCGTGAGCAACATTACAATCCCTATAAGTAAATAGGTAAGGATGTTCCTGTATACGACCTTCTTTTCAGATCCTGCTTTTATCCCAAAACCTCCAGCACAAGCACCACTTCCACAACCTCCGGTACTACAGCTCTCTTCAGTACCTTTTTCGCGGGTAACCACAGGAAGTGTTTTGAGTTCTTTGGACATCATTATTTCTTTTATTCCAGTTGATTATAAATGTTTGTATTTTGACATTATTTGACATATACTGACCATCAGATGGCCTTTTTGGAAGGCCTATTGTTGATTCCCGCTCAATGTAATAGATAATTGTTAGGCTTAAAGAGCTTAAAGGCTGTAGCTTAGAGTTTCATAATATCGATGTACCAGTGGTGTTTTTTAGATATCCTCTGCTACAAAAAATACTTATTGTTGTATTATCTAAGTTTTAATGTATCCATTTAATGAAAGTCGGGGGAATTTAATTGGCAAAAAGAATTGTTATGACATTTGTTTTGATTGGAATAATATTAATTATAGCTGGATGTGTGAACGAAAGGACTGATTCTTACAACATGATGTCTCAGGAATATGGATGGCATGAACCTGGATTCATGTATCCTGATCAATATGATTCATCATTGGATTCCAATATTGTTACAGAATTTGACTCTAACGGAGAAATGATCTATTATACTGGGTTTAATGAGAATGAACAACAAATACCAGTAAGTGGTGGACCTCATTGGCTTTATGTTCACGGTGGTAGTTGTGTAAGCTGTCATGGAGTCGATGGTAAAGGTGGAGTACCAATTATGATGGGGACTGTAACTCCTCCAGATATAACCTATGAAACTCTGACTGCTGAAGAAGAGCATGAAGATGAACATGAGGAACATCCCCCATACACTGATGAAACTATCAAGGTTGCTATAAGAGAAGGTAAGGATCCTTCTGGAGAGGAACTTGATTATACAATGCCAAAGTGGGATATGTCCGATGAAGACATTGAAGATCTAATTGACTATCTGAAAACACTTTGATTGATCAATCTACTTTTAATGTGGGGTAACCAGACCCACGTTTCTGTTTTTGTCATAAAGAGCTTCTCAACGTATAGGCACTCATAATCAGTGATACAAAAAATCCAACAATCCCTAAAGAACTGAAGTCTCCTTGAATAATCAGATACACAGATGAGATTATCAAGACCATTAGTAATGCATATCTCATTGATTCTCCAAGTAGGCGGTACCTTTTGAGAGTATTGCTCTTGGCTTCTAACCTTTCAAGTTTGTATCCACGAATAGTTTCAATTACGTCATTGATCCCAGATGGTAGGTTTTTGAATATGTCTATATATTCATCACCTTCCATTTGGACAAATTCAACGGCTTGCGTTGGTGAATAACGTTCTTTTAGGGCTTTGGATATGACTGGACGTACTTCATCCATAATATTATAGTTTGGATTAAGGTTAAGGCAGACTGCTTCAACAAGTATAAGTGCACGTTCTAGTGTAGAAAATTCACTTGGAAGCGACATGTTGTATTTCAAAGCAAGAAGTGCATAATTATCGCTTTTACGTTCCCCAATACCCCTATGTTGTTTTGTAATTAGTTCATCAATATCCCACTTAAATCTTGAAATATCGAGATCCTCTTTGTTCAGCTTACCAATTTTCAAAAATGCATCTGCTGCCATATCCACTTTCTTTTTGTTTATAGCATAGAACAGGTTCAACATGTTGCGCCTTAACTCATCATCAATCTTACCGACTGCACCAAAATCAATGAATGCTACCGTACCGTCTTTAACTACAATGTTCCCCCCATGTGGGTCGGCGTGGTAAAATCCATCTAAATATACTTGCTTCAGGTAACTCGAGCTTATAAGTTGGACATATCGAGATTTTATTTCCTGGTTAATGTCACCTACATCTTTAACCAAGGTTCCTTCTATAAAATCCATGACCAGTACACTTTCTCTACAGTAATCGAGGTAGACCTTTGGAATGATTACATCTTCTACTTCCTCAAAATTATCGTGGAAGCGCATCATGTTCATAGCTTCTATTTTGTAATCAAGCTCATTGTGAAGCATTTCTTTGAATTCTCGAAGAAATCGATCAGAATCAAAGTTGTCTCCGACACCCATTAATTTTATAAAAAACGGTTTTAGATCATTGATTATTTCGAGATCTAAATTTATTGTATCAATTAGGTTTGGACGTGCAATCTTCACAGCAACTTTCTTTCCGTTAATGACCCCTTGGTATACCTGACCTATCGATGCACTTGCTATTGGTGTTGTATCAAGTTCATCGAATATATCCAATATATCATTACAATGGTAACAGGTCGGATGGTGTTTATGATCTCCTTTCCCCATCTCGCAGATGCACTCCGTTTCAAAAGATTCACGCATCTTATCAAAGTCAAGAGGCTTGACGTTGTCCTGTAATTTCTCTAGTTCTAGTATGTATGTGTATGGTACTAAATCAGGGCGCTTGCTCAACATCTGTCCCAATTTTATAAAACTTGGTCCAAGTTCCTCAAAAGCAAGACGGAGCTTTGTAGCATTACTCCTATTTTTTAAATCTAAAGCACATGTGCATTTCTTGTTGGAAATGTGATCTTTATGAATATCCTTGTACAAAAGTGAAAACAAATTATACTTCAAAAATACCCTAATGATAGTTGCATATCTTTTGGATTTTTCCAGCATCATATTACATATTTGTATTCTTATTGAAGAGGATTTCTATATATTAAATATTTTGATATCACAACTGTGCCTTGTGCCGGATCTCAGACAAACTAACCGCCGGTATAACTCTGCTTAATTTGTCTGCTTCCGGACACAAATTAATCCTTGTTTTAATCAGCCTTGTTTTGTGTGGGATCTCAGAGAAATTACGGGCCTTTTGAAGATCAACTAATTTCCCCAGGAACCGGCAGAAAATAACAGCTCTTGGAATTACCACTAATTTTTGCCAGGCCTCAAACAAAATAAGCAGTGTTGTAACTCAAACTAATTTCTGTCTTCCAGGGGAGAAAATAACGGCGGGTATAGTCTGGCTTAATTTCTGGCTGAGGCCACACAAAATAACCATCCTAATTAAGTACAAAAAAGGCAAAGAAACAGATGCTCATTTCTTCAAAATATCGGCATCTGCTTAGGTCTATCAAAAGTTTTTTAGTGGACCGGTCGGGAATTGAACCCGAGGCCTCTACCATGCCAAGGTAGCGATCTTCCCCTGATCTACCGGCCCAATATCTAAACCATACTTACCATTATCTAAAATAAAGCTATCGCTGCATAATGCTGGCGTTTCTTCTCACACCATTTATATTTTCATAATGATGGCATCTAGGTACGAAATGTTAATATACTAGAATGAGTATTGTGTAGCTCGTACGATGAACAACATCGTGCATGATACGCATTGGGCCCGTAGCTTAGCTAGGTGGAGCGTTCGGCTGATAACCGAAAGGTCCTGAGTTCGAATCTCAGCGGGCCCACCATCAATACTTTTCTAAAGATCTCTAATATTGTTCTATCTATTTTATTAAATTAGTTCATTGTTTTTCACGGATTTTTGCCACATGCATTCAACTGGTTCCTTTTATTAGCCATGCTGATCGTTGGTCATGTTTCCCGTGACATTGTACTACTTTATTTGAAGTGTTGAGCGAAGCGTCTCATCTCGAATATTGGTCAATAAGCAGGATTTGGGTATATGGCTGGTCTGAAATATTGATTTTATATAATAACCGAAACATAAAATTTATAAACTAATAGATAATACCCCCTTTATAAAACTCGTACTATAATGGTGGACGTATGAATAACGGAGAATTTTATATGGATGATGAAGACAACGAGATGGTCTTGCTCCTTCAGAAACTGAATGTTTCGAAGCCTGTGGCAAAGACACTTGCTTGTTTGTTAACTGCTGAACAGATAACTTCCCGTGAGGTCGAAAGGATGTCACGTTTAAGGCAACCAGAGGTCAGTATTGCCATGACCTATCTTCAGAATAACAACTGGGTGGATGTCGAAGAAGTAAAGAAGAAACAGGGAAAGGGCAGACCTATAAAAGTGTATACTCTAACTGTTCCAATGGATGAGATCATTGATACTATAGAGCAGAAGGTTATAGCTGAGAATCAAATGATGCTGGAGAACATTGAAAGGCTGAAAGACCTTTCATGATCCTCTTTTTTTAATTAATTCAGATTCATTTATTTGTTTATTTATTAACTTATTTCATTGTCGATCTTATAAAGTTAGTTCTTTTGATCTACTATTATCCGTTTTCTCCGGTTTGCAGCTGTGGACAGATACACATATTTATCTGTTTACTGTAGTATTCAGTAAGCAAGTGATACAGGAGTTAGTCTTTTGAGTACCATCAGCGAGAAAATATTTAGCAGGGCAAGCGGAAAAGAAGCAAAAGCAAATGAGTTTATCATGGCGAACGTGGATTATGCCATGGCTCATGACGGCACCAGTGTGCTTGCAGTAAGATCGTTCAAAAAAATGGGCCTTGAAAAGGTATGGGACCCAAAACGTATCGTAATTCCATTTGATCATCTCACTCCTGCAAACACGGAAACAACTGCTTCATTACATCACGATATAAGGGAGTGGATCGCAGAGCAGGGAATTCCCAACTTCTTTGATGTGGGTGAAGGCATTTGCCATCAGGTGCTTCCTGAGAATGGTTTTGCAATGCCTGGTAAGCTTGTAGTTGGTGCAGATTCTCATTCATGCACTTACGGTGCTTTCGGAGCATTTGGGACCGGTGTGGGAGCTACTGACATGTCCGAGATATTTGCCGCAGGCAAGCTGTGGTTCAAGGTTCCTGAGACCATCAAGGTAACAGCACAGGGTAAATTAGGTAAGCATGTGCTTGCCAAGGATGTTACCCTCAAGACCATTGGTACAGTGGGTGCTGCCGGAGCTACATACAAAGCTGCAGAGTTCTATGGTGATACCATCACAGATCTTTCAATATCCGGCAGGATGACGCTTTGTAACATGGCGATCGAAATGGGTGGCAAGGCCGGTATAGTGCCTCCTGACAAGAAAACATTCGATTTCCTTGAAGGCAGGGCTGTTGAAGATTATGAACCTGTTTACGCCGATGAGAATACTGAATACTGCGCTGAGTACTATATTGATGCAGCAAACCTTGAGCCTCAGGTTGCCCGTCCTCATCAGGTGGATAATGTATGTGATGTTATGGAAGTTGCTGACACAAAGGTGGACCAGGTTTTCATTGGCACATGCACCAATGGAAGGCTCGAAGACCTTGAAATTGCTGCTGATATCCTTAAAGGGGAGCAGGTAGCTGTCAGGACCCTCGTTATTCCTGCATCACGCTCCGTAATGATCGAAGCTATTCGCAATGGAACTGCTGAAACATTATTGGAGGCAGGTGCGACCCTTGGAACTCCCGGATGTGGTCCATGTCTTGGAGGTCACATGGGTGTTATCGGGGAAGGTGAAGTTTGCATCTCTACAGCAAACCGCAATTTCAGAGGAAGGATGGGTACTGGTGGTCAGATCTATCTGGGATCCCCTGCAACAGCTGCAGCGTCTGCGCTGACTGGTGAGATCACTGATCCAAGAACTGTTTGAACAATACTTAACTGGAGGTAGTTAAATGGTAGAAGAACTGGATGAAGGAAAACTGGAACATCTTCTGGGACACTGGATTGAGCACAATGAAAGCCACAGCAAAAGTTTCAATGATTGGATAGCTAAGCTGGAAGCTGCTGGGTTTGAGGAAGTTGCAGGTCATATCCGCACAGCTGCTACAAAGATGGATGAATGTACTGAACATTTAAAACAGGCAAAAGAGGTCGTGAGGAAGTAAATTTCCTCACGGACGACATTTTTATTTTGATTGCCGTCTTATTGAAAAGCCATCGTTTTTTAGAAGATAATTTGAGACATGATCCTCTTAGGGTATCAATGCCTGACAATTAAATAACAACTATCACTCAGCTACTTTCTGAGAGGAGCTTTTAAGAGCGTAGTATGCTTTGTGTTCTTCAACTGTTCTGTCGCTTAACCTGAAGCCATGCAATGCATGTGGGATAGGCGAAGCTGATACAACTCTTACTTCTATCTTATTTGCCATAAGTGTTTCTCCTTTTTAATTTAAAATAAATTCTGACTCCTTTGTTTTGCCCTTTGCTCCTGTTGCAGTAGGCAAATAAACACTAATCCTCCAGTATATAAAGTTATGCGTTTTGTATATAAACAAGCCCGTTTTTTGAGTTGGATGTTGGTTTGGTTTATTAATTATTTTATAAACAAAAAAACTGGACTAAATCTTACTAAATATAAAGATTTCTACAATTAAGAATTGATACTTATAAAGATTAGTGTTTAATAAAACGACAAGTGTAGGCTTAATTGTCTGGGATTTTTTTAATAGTTGCAAGAAATAGAGTTACATTTCTTTTTATTTTCAACAGAACACTTACTCAAAAAAAGCAATCAGGAGAACTTATATTAAAATATTATTTATTTTATCCATTAATTTTGTTAATTATAAACGATTTTAACTTTTAATTATTAATTGAGGTTAGTATAAGGGCACAAAATATCGCTATCAATAAACTTTTTTAATCTAATATGAGAATCAAAAGTTTCTATGTTTTTTCTAAAGATATCTGGTTAAACGAGTCCTCTATCAAAATCTTACTTACTTTTTCATATTTTTCGTCGAGCTTATATTATATAATAATGTAGTCGATGCACTCCCTTTTTGAAGTAAACAAGTCGATTTGTTTTAATAAACTATCAGTTATAATTTAATACGGAAGTTGAAAACAAGGCTCGAGCGCCTTTATTGTTCTCATGCATGGACCTGCCGCATAATTCCCTGATTACTCGACAGAAATCTTCTAAAAATAGTTTTGTTGTTTCAGAGGCCCTTAAATCTCTTCCACGCGGTCTCCTCTGTACGGCGCATAACTTCTTTCAAAGGCAACCCGCTAATGTCGCTTACGCGGCGGCAGTCTTCGTATTCTGCAGAAATGTGTAGGATCTCTCCGCTCCTGTCCTGTGCTATTTTCACAGCAATTTCATACTTCTGGTCTTCAATTGCTATGGTTACAATGTCCATCCTGCGGTCAGCTATGAAACGGTGTTTCGTGGGAATGACGCGTACTCCCAGAGTGCCGGTCTGGCGCATAAGTTCTCCTGCAATGCGTGCACTGTCCTCAGGTTTTGCTATAACCTGAATAATATGTCCACTACGACCTTTCTTCATGGTAGTGGGTGTAATGGCAACATCCTTTGCTCCGACTTCCATCAGTTTGTCGAACAGGTTTCCGAGGACTTCTCCCGTCACATCGTCCACATTTGTCTCAAGCACTTCTATAGAATCACGGCTGAGTTCTCCAGTAACATCCATCAGCATTGTACGGAGGACGTTCGGCGTCTCCGTCTCAGCATCTCCTGCACCATATCCGGTCTCAAGTACCTTTCCCATAGGAAGTCTGTCCACAGGTTCTGCAAAATATGCAAGAATGGCTGCACCTGTGGGTGTAAGTAGCTCTCGCTCACCGGAGTTGTAGATGGGCAACCCGCTTCCTTTCAGTATTTCAAGAGTAGCAGGTGCAGGGACCGGGAATGTGCCATGGGCTGCCTTTACATTTCCACCACCAACGTTTACCGGGGTGCAGAATATGTGGTCAGCTTTCATTTTATGGATGGCATAACAGGAACCGATGACATCTGCCAGGGCATCATCCTGCCCGACTTCATGGAAGTGGAGTTCTTCAAGGGGTTTTCCATGTATCTTTGATTCGGCTTCTCCAATAAGTCTAAAAACGCCAAGAACACTTTTCTCGACATCAGCAGGTAATGCTGCAGCTTTGATGGTATCGAGAAGTTCTGAATATCTTCTTTTGTTCTTATCATCATGTGTTTGGATATGAACGTCTGTAGCTTCAATACCACATTTATTTGCAGTTCCCACAGAAACAGTGACATCTAAAGAAGACTCAATTATGTCTCGAAGCTCGTTTCCATCTAGACCAAGCCCTACAAGGCCTCCAAGGATCATGTCTCCGGATGCACCTGAGAATGGCTCAAAAATAAGTGATCTCATTTCATCAGCAACCTTTTTTGTTATCGGGATTGCGTGCTTCAGCTGCCTTATTTGCAATTCTTGCTGCGAATGCCCCGGCAACGAATCCTGCATCAATATTGACAACTGATATTACCGAGCAGGATTGCAGCATAGATAACAATGCAGCTTCTCCTTTAGCACCGGCACCATAACCAATGGATACAGGTAATCCTATGACTGGAACATCAACAAGGCTGGATACCACGGTTGGTAATGTACCTTCTCTTCCTGCAGCTACAACAATGGCATCTGGGTCATATTCTTCGATATCCTGCATCTTTGAGATAAGCCTGTGAAATCCGGCGACTCCCACATCGTAAATGGACAGGGTCTTACACCCCATCTCTGAAGCTGTCATTCTTGCTTCCTCAGCGACCCTTATATCTGCAGTACCTGCTGAAATTATGACAACTCTTCCTCCTGTCTCCGGCGTAGGAGTGCCGTCGTGCACAACAGCCGTTCCTGAATGTGTGCTCCATTCGATATTGTTAGTTTGGAATGATCTTTTTAATGAGGTGGCTTTTTCGTCGTCAAGGCGTGTAATGAGTACTCTTCCTGTGGCATTGATCTGTGCTTTTGCGATCTCGACTATATCGTCAGCTTCCTTTCCCTCGGCCAGTATGGCTTCTATTACACCCGTTCTACATTTGCGGAACGTGTCGAGTTTTGCGATATCCGATATTTGCACATAGCCCATTGACCGTATCTGGCTTTCTGCAGCCTCAAGGTCTGTCTCGTTGTCCTTTACCTGGCGTAAGAGCTTCTTTAGATCCATATTCAACCTTTCTAATAATGGATTGAACATTTAAATAGAAGTCCCTTTCAGGCAAAGAATTATAACACTAAGATACCTAGGATGTAGCCAGAAGAAAGCGAAAAGGTAATACTTTCTTATTGCATGAAAGTGATTATCAGGTTACTGTTGTTATGCCCTCTCATCGGAGTGTTGTCAGGGCATCCAGGTGGAAATCAGGTACAAATACAGGTTTACGATAATGTCCAAAAGATCAAATGATATGGCGCTTCGAAATTACAACAAGGGAATATCCCTCTTACATGATGGCCAGCAGGAGGATGCCCTTGAGTGTTTGATAAAAGCAGAAACTGATGCAAGAAATTCCGGATCTTCTGGTCTGCTCGTCAATGTACTGCAGGCTATCGGAGGTATAATGGAGTCAGATGGCAGGATTGGGAAGGCCATTGACATGTACTCAGAAGCATCTGGTCTGCTTGAGTATATAGTAGATCACGATCCTTCATTTGTGGAGCATAAGGCACTGGCCATGAACAAGGCTGCTTCCCTTCTCACAGAGCAAGGCAATATCCTTGAAGCTATCCCTTTCTTTGAGAAAGCTGTTGCATCCTATGATAAACTACTTGCCAAAGAACCCCGGAACGATGTTTACTGTTCAAGTGCTACCTCTTCATTGAACGATCTTGCCACAATTCTGGCAGAAGAAGGTAACGATGAAAGGGCAAAAGAATTGTTCGAAAAAGCGCTGAAGCTTTCCGGCAAGATGGTCGTACTTGATCCTTTGAACAGGGAGAACACCACAAAGGCCCTGACTATCCAGGCCAATCTGGCCAATCTTCTCTATGATATGGGTCTTATGAAGGATGCAAGTTTGAATCTGGAACATGCATTTGAGGGGTATTCAGGAATCATGGATGAAGCTCCTTCGGATAGTATATTGCATGAGCAGTCACTGGAACTTCTTGAGAAGCTTGTTGTTGCCCTTATGGCAACTGGTGAGTATGATCCTGCAAAGGATCGCATGCATGAACTGCTGGACCTGCTCTCGAAAGCTACAACTAATGATGCTGATTTTTCCGGAAAGGTCTCTGATGTTTTCATGAGGGTGGCAAAGCTTGCATCTGCACGTGCAGATGAAGATATGCTCGATGACACACGTTCTATTTATGAAACTTCCATTAGTGTTATACTGAATTTATTGGAGGAAGAACCCGAAAACAGTGCTTATCTGGAAATATTCAGCAATATATTACTTGAAATGGAAAAACTGCTGGTACTGGATTCTCCTGATACTGAGAAAGAGGCGGATTATGATGTCCTTATCTCAATGTATGAGAAGCTCTCTCTGATGGATTCTGAGAACCTTTCACATCGCACAAAGATCGCAACACTTTATGATGAGAAGGGCAGTTTCCTTATGAATGCAGGCATGATGGAGAAGGCCATTGACATGTATTCTGAATCCTCTGAAATGATCGGGGATATGCCAGATACTGATACTTCCTTTGGGGAGGACAAGGCACTTGCCATGAGCAAGATCGCTTCCCTTCTCGCAGATAAGGGTAATACCCTTGAAGCTATTTCTTTCTTTGAGAAAGCTGTTGCTTCCTACGATAAACTCTTTGCCGAAGAACCCGGGAATGCTGCTTACTGTTCAAGTGCTGCATCTGCACTGAACGATCTTGCCATAATTCTGGCAGGCGAAGGTAACAATGAAAAGGCAAAAGAAATGTTCGGGAAAGCTCTGGAGCTTTCCGAAAAGATGGTTGTGCTTGATCCCTCGAATAAGGATCACAGTACAAGTGCCCTGACGATCCGTGCAAATCTGGCCAATCTGCTCTATGAGATGGGGCTTATGCAGGATGCAAGTTTGAATCTGGAACGTGCCCTTGAAGGGTATTCAGTTGCCATGAAGGATGATCCTTCAAACAGCATCTTACATGAACAGTCACTGGAACTTCTTGAGAAGCTTGTTGATGCCCTTATAGATACTGGTGAATTTGACTCCGCAAAAGAACGCATTTATGAGCTGGTGGAGTTGCTCCCAAGAGGTACAACTAACGATTCTGACTTTTCTGTAAAGGTCTACGATATCTTCATAAAACTGACAACTCTTGCATCCAGTCGTGCAGATGAAAAAATGCTCGATGACACACGTTCCATTTATGCAACTTCCATTAGTGTTATACTGAAGCTATTGGAGGATGAACCTGAAAACATTGTTTATCTGGAAATCTTCAGGAACATATTACTTGAAATGGAACAACTGCTGATGCTGGATTCTGCTAATGCTGAGAAGGAGGCAGATTATGATGCCCTTATCTCAATGTATGAGAAACTCTGCCGGATGGATCCTGCGGACCTTTCATATCGCACAAAGATCGCAACACTTTATGATGGGATGGGCAGTTTCCTTATGAATGCAGGTATGGTGGAGAAAGCCATTGACATGTATTCAGAAGCATCTGAAATGGTTGAGGCTATACCAGATTCCGATCCTTCATTTGAAGAGCATAAGGCAATGGCCTTGATCAAGACCGCTTCCCTTCTCACAGAGCAGGGCAATACCCTTGAGGCGATCCCTTTCTTTGAAAAAGCTGTTGCATCCTATGATAAACTCCTTGCCAGAGAACCCGGGAACGATGCTTACCGTTCCGGTGCTGTCTATGCGCTGAACGATCTTGCCACCATTCTGGCAGGCGAAGGTAACAATGAAAAGGCAAAAGAGATGTTCGAGAAAGCTCTGGAGCTTTCCGGCAAGATGGTCGTGCTTGACCCGTTGAACAGGGATCGCAGTCCAAAGGCCCTGACAGTCCTGACGATCCGGACCAATCTGGCCAATCTTCTCTATGGGATGGGGCTTATGCAGGATGCATATCCTTATCTGGAATTCGCATTCGATGGTTATTCAGTGCTTAAGAAGGATGATCCTTCGAACAGTATGTTATATGGCCAGTCACTGGAACTTCTTGAGAAGCTTGTTGATGCCCTCATGACCACTGGTGAATATGACTCTGCAAAAGAACGCATCTATGAGTTGGTGGAGTTACTCCCAAGAGATACAATTGATGATCCTTCCTTTTCCAGTAAGGTCTCTGATCTTTTCATGGGTCTGGCAGGACTCGCATGCAGGCGTGCAGACGAAAATATGCTCGATGACACACGTTCCATTTATGAAACGTCCATTATTGTTATCCTGAAGCTGTCGGGTGAAGAACCAGATAACAGAACTTACCTGGAAATATTCAGGAATATCTTACTTGAAATGGAAGGTTTGTTGCTTCTGGATTCTCCCGAATTGGACAAGGAAGCGGACCACAACGTCCTTATTTCAATGTATGAGAAGCTCTCCCTGATGGATTCTGAGGACCTTTCATATCGCACAAAGGTTGCAACACTTTATGATGATAAAGGCAGGTTCCTTATGAAAGCAGGCAGGACTGATGATGCACGCCAGAGCTACAATATGTCACTGTCCATGAGGGACGAGCTGATAAAAGCGGGTGAAGCTCCTCTCTTGCACGAGTTTGGAATTGCTTCCATTAAGAACAATCTTGGTACCTTGTTAGCCCAGGAAGGGCATTTTGGAGATGCAAAGACCATGTTCGAGGAATCCCTTGGAGGCTATATGGGTCTGTTCGACCGTATTCCTGATGATCCTGCATATGAGTATGGTGCTGCACTTACATTGAACAACCTTGCAAAGCTGCTTGCTGACATGGGCCGCTACGAGGATGCAAAAAGTATCTATGAATCCGCTCTGGAGATATATGCAGGGCTGCTCAAGTCCGAACCTGAAAAGGTCAGTTACAAGAAGCATGCATCCCGAACCCTTGACAATCTGGCTTCCCTGCTTGGAAAGATGGGTCGCGAAGAAGATTCCCTGAGTATGCATGAGAGTGCCAGGGAATTGTTAGAAGACATCTGATAAGAGGGGTGTCTTAATTAGATGAAAGGTCCATTCGATATATGGATGGATCCCTTCCACAAGAATGTGATCTGATGATATTAAAAAATGATAAAAAGGTATGTGATGTTCCTCCTGAGGTTCTCGCTCCGGCAGGAGATGTCGACGCGTTAATGGGTGCCATTAAAGGTGGTGCGGATGCGGTATATTTTGGTGTGACCGACCTTAATGCAAGAAAAGGTGCTAAGAACTTCTCCATGGAAGACCTTGAAGATACTATTGATATGCTGCATTCGCATGGTGTAAAAGCATTTCTGGCATTGAACATACCTATCAAGCAGAAGGAGCTTCAGCATGCTCTGGATGTCGTGGACAAAGCCTATTCTTTTGGTATTGATGCTATTATTCTGCAGGACCTCGGTCTTCTTCGGATCCTTCATGTGACCTATCCTGATCTGGCACTTCATGCAAGTACGCAAATGACAGTCCACAGCATGAAAGGTGTAGACTTTGTTGCACACGAAGGTGCTGTTCGTGTCATCGTTTCACGTGAACTAACAGTGAAAGAGATCACTGATATTGTGGATCATTCTGATACCGAGATAGAGATATTCGTGCATGGTGCACTTTGCTATTCCTATTCCGGGAAATGCCTTTTCAGCAGTTTTATGAGCGACAGGAGTGCTAACCGCGGAGCCTGTGCACAGCCCTGCAGAAGGCCATACAATTTCGTTGTGAACGGTCGTAATGTTAATGTTAAAGGTGTGGGCAGGTTCCCTATAAGTTGTGCTGAACTGTGCACACTTTCAGAACTTGATGAGATTGTTGGAACCGGTCTTCGAAGTCTTAAGATCGAAGGAAGGATGAAGAAACCGGAATATGTGACCGAAAGTTCAAGTGTGTACAAACGGGTAGTAGAAGCGATCTGTAATGACGAAAATCTTGAAGAGGCCGAGATCGAGTCTCTCGAAAAGGATCTTGCGCAGTTGTTCTACCGTGGATTCACAAAGGGCTTCGTTCTTGGCGAGAGGGATGTTGTCCACTCCAAATACAGTTCAAGTTATGGTGTTTACCTCGGGAAGATCAAGGATATTTCGACTTACAAGTATACCACCAGTTTAACCCTGACCCTGAAGGAAGATGTCCAGGTAAAGGATGGTGTAGGGATACACACAAAGGCAGGTGTGCTGGGTTCTGCTATCAACAAGCTTCTGGATGTAAACGAGAATGAGATCAATACCGCGAAAAAAGGTGAAAAGGTCATCATTGAGATCAGTTCAAAGACCGGCAAAGCAGTTGCCAGGGGCAATGAGGTCTATCTTACAACCGATCAGATGCTTCTGGAAACCCTTCGGCGGACAAATGCAAAGGGACTTCCTGTAAGCCTCGAAGTGACTGCTGAGGTTGGGGAAAGGTTAAAGGTCAGGATGACCTCGGGCGAAATGAGCGTTGAGGTTATTGATGATTTTGAAGTTCAGGAGGCACAAAAAGCCCCGACTTCCAAAGAGCAGATCGTTTCAGCAATGGAGAAATTAGGGGATACTTCATTTTCGGCATCTTCAGTGGATATGAAGATCAACGGGAATATTTTCATTCCGATTGGAGTGCTCTCCGGGGCAAGGCGGGTTGCTGCGGAAAAGTTGCTTGAAAAGATCCTTGCACAATACAGGAAGGGAGAAAAACATCCGCATTTATCAGAAATATCACACTTCTGCACAGAAGGTCGATGTGAGGATGCTGTTTCCAGGGTTAAAAAGCAAACTCCGCTTCTGAGCGTGGAAGTGAAGAATGCAGGCACTCTTTTTGAGGCTGTGGATATGGGTGCGGACGTAGTCTACCTGCCTATCAGGAAGTTCCACGAGCTGGTGTCGGAAGAGTATACCGGGAAACTGGGTGATGCCAGGAAAAGTTCTGAGATCGTTCTCATGGCACCACGCATAAGCCACGAAGCTGAGCTCATGGAGCTATTGCCGCTAATGGAAAAAGCAAAAGATAATGGTTTCCTCATTGCCTGCTACACTCTGGGGCAGGTTGAATTTGCAAAAGAGCTTGGAGTGCCGTTCGTGGTGCAAAAGGAGTTCAATACTTTCAATTCTCACACAGCAGATGAGTTCTACAGGGCCGGTGCATATCGTGTCACATTATCTACCGAGTTGAACCTTGATGAGATCAGTGATGCTTGTGATGACATTTCCTGTCGTGGTAAGGAACATCAACTGGAAATAGTTGTGCATGGAAGGGAACTGATGCTTATCACAGAACATGACCTCTTGAAGCCTTTGCTTGACCAAGGAAGTGCTACGGACAGCAGTGAAGTGCTTATGGTTGATTCAAAGAGTGTGGAATATCCGGTAAAGCGTGTGAATGAAAGGACGCTGATCTATGATTCCAAGGTGCTTGACATGCTCGATAAAATTGATGAACTGAAGAAATGTGGTGCAAATGTTATGCGTCTGGATTTGTCCCTGTATGGCAAGAGGGATGTAAAAGAGATCACTTTGGCATATCGAAGAGTGCTTGACGGTAAGCCTGCAGAACTTCGACCCCGGAGGGGGGTGGAGTTTTCCAGAGGTCACTATTTCAAGGGTATCTAATATCATGCGGAGGATAGTTCTTGCATCAGCTTCTCCCCGAAGGAAAGAATTGTTAAAGCAGATAATCGGGGACAACTTCGAGGTCTATGTGAGTTCCTACGATGAGGCTCCACAAGTTGGGATGGATGCAACCGAGCTGGTTGTCCATCATTCTCTTTCCAAGGCAAGGGACGTTGCCGGGCAGTTTGGTTCAGGTATCATTATCTCTGCTGATACTGTGGTACTTTGTGAAGGGGAAGTTCTTGGGAAACCGCATTCTTCCGAGATAGCAAAGGAGATGCTTTCTGCTATCAGTGGGAAGGTTGTGCAGGCTATCACAGGTGTGACAGTTCTGGATATTGATTCCGGGAAAAAGGTCAGTATTTCTGAGATCACTGATGTGAAAATGAAAAAGATGTATCCGGATGAGATTGAATCCTATGTAAGTTCAGGAGAACCTCTGGATAAGGCCGGAGCTTTTGCGATACAGGGTAAAGGTGCGATACTTGTGGAATGTATCAGGGGCGATTTCTTTAACGTTGTAGGTCTCCCGCTTTTCAAATTGGGATTGGTACTTGAGAGTATGGGTATTCATATTTTTGCTATTGAATGATCTTTTTTCTCATTCAACAGGCTTGATCTTTTAGCAATTTTCATATACTGGATGTAAGGCTACAGACAAAAGCTGATACTTCCAGCTGACCAAAATCCACATAAACGATGCTTTCTAATTTATTTTAACCAGTTTTCTAGGAGTGGATATATTATGGCAGTAGCAAAATGGAATGGGGTCATACTTGCAGAAAGTGATGCAGTAAAAATGGTCGAAGGAAACCTATACTTCCCGCCGGATTCAGTGAATCGGGAATACCTGCATGAATCAGATACTCGCTCGACCTGTCCCTGGAAGGGTCTGGCATATTACTATGACATCGTTGTAGGTGGTGAAGTAAATAAAGATGCAGCCTGGCATTATCCTGATCCAAAACAGGCTGCAGAAGAGATTGCAAAGCATGTTGCATTCTGGAAGGGTGTGGAAGTAACCCCTTAATCCACCCTCTTTGTACTGGCAGCAGTCTTGTCGGGGTCAACGAGTACGTCAATAAGTGCTGCTTTTCCGGATTTGAATGCTTTTTCTATTGCTTCGTCCAGTTGTGCGGGGTCTTCTATCCTGTAGCCTTCCCCTCCGGCAGATCTTGCAAATTCTGCAAAGTCAGGGTTGGGGAAACTAACTCCGTATTCAGGATAGTTATCCCTTAATTGCTCTTTCTTAATGTTCTTGAGCTTGCCGTCGTTAAAGACGATGACGTTAATGCCAAGTCCTTCTCTTACAGCTGTTGTGAAATCACCCATGAGCATCCCGAACCCGCCGTCACCTGTCACACAGATGACCTGTTTGTCAGGATAGTCAAGTTTTGCCGAAAGGGATGCCGGGAGTGCAAAACCCATGCTCGCGATGTTTGCTGACATGAATGTCTTCTGTCCTTCACAGACGAACTTCTTGTAGAACCAGTATGTATGATCCCCGACATCAACGCAGATGATGGCATCCTGGTCTGCATGTCTTTTGATGGCCTGTACAACGTATCCGGGATTTATCGGGATGGACAGGTCAGTTGCCTCCGTTTCAAGTTCCTCTCGGTGAGTTGCTTTCATCCTGTCGATGTGTTCAAGGAACTCCTTGTTCTCTTCCTTTTCATTTATCAGGGGTAACAGTTCTTTAAGCACAAGGTCTGCATCCCCGACAATGCCAACATCCACATCGAAGGTCTTTCCTATTTTAGTAGTGTCGATATCGATCTGTACTATCTTTACGGAGGGAGGTACGAGATTCGCCTGTCTGAACCCGGACCCGATTATGACTATCAGGTCGGAATCCTTGATGGCCTGAGCTGCATGCTTTGACCCGATGGAACCAAGCACACCTACGCTTAAGCGTTCTGTTTCATATATCACACCTTTTGCCCTTGATGTAGTTGCAATAGGTGCTTTAAGTTTTCGTGAAATCTCCAGCAGCAGTTCTCCGCTGTGGCGGGAACCCCAGCCTGCAAAGAGGGTCACTTTTTCGCATTCGTTGATAAGTTCCGCTGCTCTTTGCACATCCTCGTCCTTTGGAGAGGTCGTGTTCATGAAAACTCTCTTTTCAGGCAAATATACCTTCTCACCAAGCTTTTCGGCAAGAATATCTGTGGGAGTGCTAAGGACCGAGACTCCCGGTTTTCGGTATGCGTACTTAACTGCCCGGGTGAGTAGCGTTAATGCCTGATTTTCCCTTGCAATGGTCTCGGAAAATTCAGTGAATGGCTTGAACAGTTCTATCTGGTCGATCTCCTGGAAAGCCTCGCTTCCAAGATATATTTCGGGAACCTGGCCTGCAAAAGCAAGTACGCTGCTCCTGTCGGTGGCAGCATCCATCAATCCGGTTATCAGGTTGGTACAACCTGGGCCGGCAATGGATATGCACACGCCAAGTTCGGATGTCATCTTGCCATGTGCAGATGCCATGAATGCAGCTGTTTCCTCGTGGCGTGTGAGGATGAAACGAATCTGTTCGCTTCTTCTGATGGCATCGATAAGGGGGAGGTTTGAATCCCCTGGTATGCCATAGACATATTTTACGCCATAAGATTCCAGTTGTTCGACGATCTTGTCAGCAACAGTGGTCTTGATGCCCTTTTCTTCCTTTATACCGCCTTCCTGAACAAATGCGGATTTCGGTGCACCACATACAGGGCAGGTGTAGGTATCGGGCAGGGAATCAAAATCCTGCCCTTCTGTTTCTTCATCATATGTCCAGTTGCAGACCGAACATCTGTATTTACCCAATTTCATCCCTCGCGCTTATAAGGGTCAGTTCTTCTCATCCTTGAACTCTACATACCAGTGCTCGCCGCTACAGAACGGCTTGTTCTTTGAAGCACCGCACCTGCAGAGGGTGTAGTGTTCCTTAGATTCGGGGGTGTTTCCATCAGGATCGTCAAGTTCGATCCCGCCGACTACGTCATGTGGTCCATCTTTTGTAACAGTGACTCCCGGTTCCCTGTCAAGTTCCTTGTGCAGCACGCCGTCCTTCGTGTAGCTCAGAGCCCCGGATGGGCACATCTCGATAACCCTAATTATGTCTTCCACACTGGCTCCATCGGGGTCGATCCATGGTTCCTGCTTCATCCTGAAAACGGTTGGGAGATTATCTGTACAATATCCTCTGTGGGAGCACACGCCCCTGTTGTCGTGGATAGTAATTTTCTCTCCAACATAATCGTCCACCATGTCAGGCTGCCTGTCCTCAGATTTTTCACCTGAAAAACCTACTTTCAAATGTGTGCCGTCACAGAATGGTTTGTTTGACGATTGTCCACAGCGACAGAGGGCTGCCATAGGCTGTGGTTCAAAAGTATCTCCCTTTGAGTTCTTCAGGTTTTTAAGATCCTTTACTAGGTATGGCCCATTCGTTGATGGCTGGATGCTTGGGTTATTTTCTGTCATCTCTTAGTTCCCCCTTATATCAAATGATTCATTCTTTGTTCATATGGATATCCAGTTGCGGATATGGTATCTCGATGCCTGCTTCCTTGTATGCGTTCAGGATTCCGTTGGTAAGGTCACCTTTGACTCCCCAGTAATCCGAAGTATTTGCCCATGCACGAAGCTGGAGATTTACGGATGAATCTGCAAGCTCGGTAGTTACAACTGCAGGTGCTGGATCAGCAAGGACCATTGAGTTGTTCTTCATAAGGTCCATAGCAACCTGTATGGCTTGGTCAAGTTTTGTATCGTAGCTGATACCAACGTTAACATCAACTCTTCTGGTAGGCATCCTCGTTGCATTTTCGATAGCACTTCCCCAGATCACCTTGTTAGGAATGGTGATGACCTTGTTATCTGGCGTAAGTAATTCTGTTGCCATAAAACCAACATCACTCACACTTCCTGAGTAGCCGGTCACTGATACATATTCTCCTTTGTCGAATGGTCTCAGTGTGGCGAGCCATATGCCTGCTGCAAGATTTGTCAGTGTGTCCTGCATTCCGAAGCCAAGTACTAAACCTATGACTGCTGAAAGGCCGACTACTATTGAGCTAATGTCAGGACCAAGTGCTGATACCGTTGCAAGTATGACTGCAACATATAATAGTGCCAGAACGAACCTGGACAGGAATTCTGCGACAAGTTCAGGAAGTTCTGTTTTTTTCAATCCGTTTTTAAAAATACCTGCCAATAACTTTGCCAGAACAATTCCTACAATAAGTATTATCAGTGCTGACAGTAGATCAAAATATGTCATATCCATATATGGTAAATTTTGAGATAACATGTAATCAACTCCCTTAATTTTAAAACAATAGCCATTATTTGTTGGTGTTGATATGTATATAAGGGTATTGTAAAATTACCTGGCAGTGATGTTCTATGGGGTCTACATCCCATCGTTTTATGATTTGATGGGGTCGATATGTTTTGTTTTGGGATTTATATGTGGGATTATGCAACACATTGGTCGTGCTATAGTTAGATTTACTTTATCCATTAATTCAATTTTATTTTTAAAAGTGACATAAGATCGTGAATAATCATTGACAAATATCTTTTTATAACATCACTCCTTTTAGAGGCTGACTCCAAACGGGGAGGTGTGTCTAATGGTACTCCTCCTCCAACTCTTTTATCGATGTTTTATGTTGTTTAATTTCGCTTTTAATGCTTCAGCTGTTGCTCTTTTTTAGAATTTGTAGTTTTGTTCCGTTTGTATATTTCATCCGTTGAGATTAATTCTAACGCGCGCATATATCGGCAAACAACTGTCAAAATAGTCATACTCGTCGGCAACATCAAAACCCTTATATAATACATAGAATATTAGAAAATCTAACTATTAGTTTATCAAATGATTCGATTATCTAATCGTCACGGACTAAAAGGTTAGTGCCGTATTCAGGAGGTAAAATTTGGATAAGATCGAGCAACTCATCAAACTCCATCTGGAGATGGAACATCTCAAAAGAAAACTTGAGGGTAACATGACTGAGTGTTGCCTGGAAGATGAAGGTCGTACAAGTGCGCACAAAACCATGAACCGAGCCCTTCTCCTGATATAGAGGGAAGGCGAGATCATGCCTTCTACACTTGCCAGAATCCTTGATTTAAAAAAGAGCAGTGTTACCAGTCTTATCGATAACCTTGAGAAAGAGGGCTTTGTCTTTCGAAAAGATGATCCCTCTGATCGCAGGAAAGTCCTGATCTCTGTTACCGAAAAAGGCATTGAACAGATCAGGAAGGTCTTCAACAAAATGCTTTCGGTCGTAAAAATGTGCATGGATGATATGGATGATGAAAAGCTTGACAAGATCCTTGATGCACAGCTTGTATTGATCGAATTTCATCGTCATATGTACGATCGATCGGTCGAACTAGTCGATGAAAAATGTTCTCTTGAATCTAAAAATAAACAATAATGGATGAGGGGGCTATCAGCATAAAAAATGTATTTGAAAAACTGGGGATCTTTATTGAGAATAATACTATCCCTATACTTATAGTAGCATTATTATTTGTCCTTGTCTCTGCTCAGGGTGCACAGAACATCGCCATGGAATCTGGAACTGAAACATTCGTTGAGAAGACGTCACAATTGTATCAGGATTTTGATCACCTTTACATGAACATCTTTGGTACCGAAGCCATTGTTATAATGGTGGAGGATGGGCAGGTAAATGATCCCGCTTTGCTGCAAGCGATGGATCGGCTTGATCACATGTCTTCGACACTACCCGGTGTTGTAGGAGTACAAAGTGTTTCCTCGTTTGTCAAAGATGCCAATTTCGCTCTCACCGGTGAAGCATCACTTCCTGAAGACAAGGTCGAATTAGAGTCCCTCCTCAACGACTATGTTCCTGAAGGATTGATGCCGGACGATACTCATACACTTATCTACGTTGAAATAGCAGGCTCTTTAACCGATGACCAGAAACAGGAGGTACTGAGGGAAGTCGAAACATCTGTAACCTTTGCAGAATTCCCTCCTGACTATAATGTAATAGTAACAGGGGAGCCGGCTTTCATGGTCTCCATGAACAACGCAATGATGTCAAGTATGGGTGTATTGCTTGGGCTTTCAGTTGTCCTGATGATCGTTGTCCTGTATCTTGTGTTCGGTCATGTCAGGTGGAGGTTAATGCCTCTTGCTATTGTTCTGCTGGGTATCATATACACATTTGGTGCTATGGGCTATCTGGAGATACCAATGACCATGGTCTCAATGGCCGCATTTCCAGTACTGATCGGTCTGGGTATAGATTATGCCATCCAGTTCCATAATCGTATAGAAGAGGAGCTTGAACGTGGTGAGACGCCGGCAGAGGCAGTGGTGGATACTATCAAGCACACCGGCCCTGCTGTCCTGATCGCCCTTATAATCACAGCACTAGGATTCTTTTCCCTTTTGACATCAAGCGTACCTATGATACAGGATTTTGCGAAGCTGCTTCTCATAGGTATTGTGATGTGCTTCCTTGCTTCCCTGTTCGTAGGTGTGACTGTGATATATGGTCTTGACAACATGCAATCGATACGCAAGGAGAAGTTCGGACACTTGTCCCTGAGAGGCAAAAACAAATCAAAGACATCATCTCCCGGTACTGGAGAACCCAAGCCGGACATTCTGGACAGGTTCCTGGGTCGAACTACCCATTTCACCATAAAACATCCTTTCATGATTCTGTCCATTGCTGTTCTGCTTTGTGCCGGTGGCTTGGTGGCTGATACTCAGGTAGGGATCCAGACAGATACGGAAACCTTTGTCCCACAGGACCTACCGGCATTGATCAACCTAGGACATCTTTCTGATATCACTGGTGGTGAGGACCAGCTGAATATTATCATCAAGACCGACAATGTTGCTGATCCTGAGACTTTGAAGTGGGTGGATGAGTTCAGCTCTCATGAAGTAGATAGCCGGAACAATATCATTGGGGCGGAAAGCATGGCCAGTGTCATTAAGTCGATGAATGGCGGTATGATTCCTGAAAGTGAGTCTGAGATAAGATCTTTGTATGAACAGATACCTGCTCAGCAAAAAGACCGTTTCATGTACGGTGAGAATATGCTCCTGCTTAACCTGAACATTGGTGATGTAATGGGAAGCATTGGAATGGAGGGGGTTGAAGTCCTTGCGGATATTGTGAGGGAGGATATGCTGTGGATGTCCCCGCCTCCCGGAATGACAGCTACGATAACCGGAAGCAACGTTGTGTTCATAGAAGTTATTGGAGCCCTCACGTCAGGGCGTATCTTTATGACATACCTGGGACTGGGCTTGGTATTCGGTGGACTTCTTCTGATCTACCGCGATCTTCTCAAGGCACTTGTGCCGGTAGTGACAATGTTCATGGTCATTGGCTGGTCCGGAGGACTGATGTACTTGCTGGGTATGGAATATAATCCAATGACAGCTACACTGGGTGCACTTATCCTTGGTGTGGGTTCCGAGTATGCTGTACTTATGATGGAGAGATATTTTGAGGAAAAGGCGAAAGGTGCCAGTCCTGAAGAAGCAATGACCGAAGCAGGAGTAAAGATCGGAAAAGCGATAGTCACTTCCGGACTTACGACACTGTTCGGTTTCTGTGCACTGGTAGCTTCCGATTTCAATATGATCAGCGGCTTTGGTATGATCACTGTAATAGATGTAGGGCTTGCCCTATTCGCAACATTTGTGATCTTCCCTCCTGTGATGGTATTGCTCGATAATTTCCGTGAAAAGAGGAAGGCAAAAAAGATAATACTTGATAGATCATTCGAAGATGATGTATCAACGACAAAAATAACAAAATATAGCGCTGACCCGGAGGCTGATGCCTTTTGATGAACTGTAAAAACACACAAAAAAACAGATATGTGAATTCAGCAGTTGTGATGGCTGTTCTGCTGACTGCAGCTCTATTTGCGGTCACGGTCGTATCCCCTGCTGCCGGAGCAAAAGAGTTCATACAGCCCAACTCTGAATTCTCTACCAATTATTATGATGCCTACGGTGAACCGGACCTCTATGCTTCCGTTCTCGGAGACACCGAGTTTGAGAGAGGCGAGACTGCACAGGTCCGCATTGTTCTCTCGAACAGAGGTGTACTGTACGGTTTCAAGGCTAAGACTGATGTGGATACAAATAATGGAGAACATGCACTGTCTTTAAAGGAGATCGAATATGAGTCATTGAGGACTACTGCTTTTGGGGTTAAGGCTGAGATGGTCTCGACCACAGACTATATCGAGGTCGACCCCACCACAAGTGTCCGGACACTTGATAGTCTATACCCCGGAGTGTTGCCGGATGATCCGATGTCGTTTACTATAACTATCTCTGACAATGCTCCTGCAGGAAATTACATGCTTTTGATGCCTGTCAGTTATGAGTTCCAGAGTCAGGTCGAGATGACTGATGGTAGTACTGTAAGGCTTGGGTTGCCTGAGCTTGACCATACCACATTCTACAAGACAAGGAACACTACCCTTCAGATTCCTCTAGTGATCGAACCAGCTGCAAAGTTCGTAGTATCCGAAGTGGATGGTGAGCTTACATCCGGACAGTCAGGTACCATTAATGTTACTTACACAAATGTGGGTGAGGTCGAAGCAGCTGATGCTTTTGCTCGGATTATTGTGATGAAACCGTTGAGTTCTGACAGGTCAGTTGTAAACCTGGGCAATATCGGACCGGGAGAAAGTAAGACCGCATCATTTGATCTTGCTGCGGAGATCTCTGCAGTTGAGAAGAATTACGGAATTGATAGTGAGATCAAGTATTGTGATGAGGACGGTGAAATACAGTTCTCGGACAACATTATTGTCGAGGTCCCTCTTAAGTCAAGAAAGGCAAGTATCAGCATAACGACGCTGGCACTTGCAGGAATACTTCTGATAGGAGCTTACATGGGATACAATACGATACGGAAGATGAACGGCAAAAAGTAATACATTGAAAATTATCAAATTAAAACTATGAAGAGGATTAATTATGTTTAAAATGACAGATTCCAGATACGCTTTGCCAATTATGGCCTCACTTGCTGTATTGTTGCTTTTTGCAGCACCGGTACACGCAGAGTCTACACTTCCATCGAATGGTGAGTTTACGGCAGCTAATGCGGAACTACCTGATTTCTTTAATTTTGGTGAGAACTATTATACCGTATTTGGTGGTCCCGATGTGACTGCGACCCTCATTGGTGATAATGAGTTCGAACGTGGTGATACCGTTACACTGAACCTCGATCTGATGAACAAGGGTCTGATCACAGGTTTCAGGTCGGAGGAAGATGATTTCTACCTTACTCAGCTGGAGCAGAAGTTGCAGAGAACCGAAATGTCCTATGAATCACAGCGAACGACAGCTATCGGTATCGTTGCTATCCTGACCCCTCTTGACCCTGCTATCAAAGTAAAGTCCGGTCCCCAGGAAGCAGGTACTCTTGTATCTGGGCAGAAGACCGAATCTCCTGTCAGGTTCAATGTAGAGATCTCAAAGAATGCGGAGTCGGGTAGCTACCCTATGCGCCTTGATCTCTACTATGGATATCAGAAGAATGTCCAGATAAATGGCGACAATGAGACCGATCTTGGAATTACTAATATGGAGGTCGGACTCTGGTATGATGTAGGTGGGCAGAACACTACCTTTGATATATTTGTGAAGGATGAGGCAAGGTTCGAGGTAACGAATGTATCCGGTGACCTATATCCTGACACCGAAGGTCTGCTATATGTTACCTTTGAGAATGTGGGTGATCTTCCTGCAAAGGATGCGATTGTGAGGATAAGTGCTGCTGATCCGTTCAGTACTACCGATGACCAGGCATTCCTGGGTACACTTGATTCCGGCGAGAGCACTGTTGCAGTGTTCAAACTAAAGGTCGATGATCTTGCAGTACCGAAGGCTTATGCACTGAACAGTGAGATCAAGTATGAGGATACTGACGGGCATGACAGTATCTCGGACACGGTGAAGATCAAGACTGAAATTCTCCCTGCATCTGCAAATGACAGTGGCTCCGGCATGACCGGGATCATTATTGGCGCAGTACTGTTAATAGTGATCGCTGGTGGGGCTTATTTTGTTTATCGCAGCAGGTCTTCAAATAACAGCAACGATGAGTGATCATTTCTCTCATCGTTTTCTTTTTATTGGCAGGATTCGTGTTCTTTATGCTATTCCTGATCTTTTTAGATCCGTACTAACATGGTATGATATTATAATGGTTGAAATCACTTATATATTAGGAATGACATGGTATCACAAACTTCAGAGTAGTTACGTTGAATTCGTATAATTATATTAGATCACACTTTTATTTTAGCCCGATAGGGAGGGAAATCAAAAATTGAGTCAGCCTTGTGTTAATATTGGCATGGTAGGTCATGTCGATCATGGGAAAACGACGCTTGTAAGCGCGTTATCTGGAGTATGGACCGATACTCATAGTGAAGAGTTGAAGCGTGGTATTTCGATCAGGTTAGGGTATGCGGATACTACCTTCAGGAAATGTCCAACTTGCCCCGAACCCCAGTGCTATACTGTAGCCAAGAAATGTGAACACTGTGGTGAAAAGACCGAGGATATGAGGACCGTATCTTTTGTGGATTCCCCTGGTCACGAGACATTGATGGCCACAATGCTTTCAGGTGCTGCTATCATGGATGGTGCTATCCTTGTGATCGCTGCGAACGAGGAATGCCCGCAGCCACAGACAAAAGAGCATCTTATGGCCTTGAATATCATTGGTATCGAGAACATTGTTATCGTCCAGAACAAGATCGACCTTGTTCCAAAGGAGAAGGTCATCGAGCATTATCATCAGATCAAGGAGTTCGTAAAGGGAACAGTCGCTGAGAATGCACCTGTTGTTCCTATCTCTGCACAGCAGAACATCAATATCGATGTGCTGATCGATGCAATGAACGAAATGATCCCAACGCCTGTGCAGAAACTTGACAAGCCTGCACACATGCTTATTGCAAGGTCCTTTGACATCAACAAGCCTGGATCATCTATCGATAAGATCGCAGGTGGGGTCATCGGTGGAACGCTTACAGCTGGTTCTTTGCATCCGGGTGATGAGCTTGAGATCCGTCCGGGACGCAAGGTGGAAAGCGAGAATGCTATTCACTGGGAGCCTATATTTACTACTATCAATATGATCGCTGCAGGAAGCGACAAGGTAGAAGAGGCAACTCCGGGAGGACTGCTTGCATTAGGTACAGGACTTGACCCAAGTATCACAAAGAGTGATTCACTCACAGGTCAGGTTGCAGGTGCACCTGATACATTACCTCCTACCCATGATTCATTCACTCTGGACCTTAAGCTTCTTGAACGTGTGGTTGGTATTTCAGATGATGAACCGATCGAGATCGGTAAGATCAAGACCAGTGAACCACTGATGCTCAATGTTGGAACTGCTACTACTGTTGGTATTGTAACAAGTGCCAGGGAAAATGTTGCTGAGACCAAGCTCAAGAGGCCGGTCTGTGCTGAAGTTGGCTCTATGGTTGCTATCAGCAGGCGTGTTGGTTCCCGTTGGAGGCTAATAGGCGTGGGAGTCATTAAGGCTTGAAGGTTATAATAGATACGAACGGTTTAATGATACCAGTTCAGTTCAAGGTCGATATCTTCACAGAACTAAAACGTCTGGGCTATGATGAGCTCATTGTTCCCCAGGCGGTCATAAATGAGATAAAGATCCTGGTCAAAAGGTATAAGGGTGAGAACAGAACAGCGGCAAAGGTTGCACTATCATTATCAGACAGATGTACCATTGTTGAACGTACAGGAAGTGCTGATGATGTCATCCTTCAGCTGGCTCTTGATACAGGGGCGGCGGTTTTGACCAATGATGTCGGTTTGGTCAAACGTCTGAAGGAAGTGGATGTGACCGTTGTGCGTTTGCGCCAGAAGAGTCGTTTGGATATAACATGATCATCATTTCATATTACAATTATAGTGGCAGTTTAGATTAATGCAGGGCATATTGGAGATCGAGATATGTATAAAAGGATGAAACTTGCGGACACGGTCCGTGTGGCTCCCCGCCTTTTGGGTGAGGATGTTGGGGTCAGTGTGAAGGATGCACTAAAGGAGAAACTTGAGGGCAGGGTCGATAAGACGCTTGGTGCAATTGTTGCGGTCACGGATATTGAAGAAGTTGGAGAAGGTCATATCCTTGTTGGTGACGGAGCGGTCTATTACGACGTTGTTTTCGATGCTATTGTGTTCATCCCACAGCTTCAGGAAGTCATTGAAGGACTTGTAGTCGAGACAGTTGAATTCGGTGCTTTTGTTAGCATAGGTGCCATGGATGGTCTTTTACACGTAAGCCAGGTCACTGACGACTTCATGTCATATGATGGTAAGAACGGCAGGCTACTTAGCAAGAACGGAGATCGTACCCTTTCAGAAGGTGACAAGGTACGTGCTCGTATAGTTGCTGTAAGCACTAACGAAAGAGAGCCAAGGGACAGTAAGATCGGATTGACCATGCGCCAGCATGCTCTTGGAAGGCTGGAATGGCTGGAAGATGCACGCAAGCCAAAATCCGATGAATCTAATGAGTAAACCGGAGTGTATCTATAATGGTAGATCAGGTATGTCGTGAATGTCACAGGTTGGTAACAGGTCAGACCTGTCCTGTCTGTGGTTCAAGCAATTTGAGCGCTGACTGGAGCGGACTTGTTATTATCGTGGATCCTCAGCGATCTAAGATCGCAGAGATGATCGGCGTGACAGTTGCCGACAAATATGCTTTGAAGGTGCGGTAATTTTGGGTTTACAGATCCTTTTACCGGAGAGTCTTCGTCATCTTTTTCGGGAACCTTTTGGTATCCTGTATGAAGGTGCTGGCGGTGATGCCGTCAGAAGCTCGGTAAAGGATCTCGGGAATCCCACAAAACTTATATCTGTGGGTGATGTTACTACTTTCCACTTGCTCGAATCAAACATCATTCCAGATGTACTGATCGTGGACGACAGGACGAAAAGAGCACCGGCTTCCTCACAGGTCGTCGATGGTACGAAACATCAGGGATTTACTGAAATTTCAGTTGATAATCCTGCTGGTGTTATCTCCGAAGAATTGATCTCTGTGATAGGCGATGCAGTAGTGTCCGATCAGAATGTCCGGATATTCGTAAAAGGCGAAGAGGATCTTGCCGCTTTACCTGCGATGATGATGGCACCTATAGGTTCGGTTATCATGTATGGGCAACCGGATAAAGGTGTAATGCTTGTAAGGGTCACAGAATCCAAAAAAGCAGAAATAAAAGATCTATTTGATAAAATTCTTGAAAAACAAGATCATAAAGAACAGTTCAATAATGTGCGGAGGAAATTAAATGGATATTAATATCACAGAAGATAAAAACAACGCACTTCTCAACAGAAGGGAAGTGAAGTTCGATGCTACATTTGAGGGTGCAACACCTTCAAGGATCGATGTAAAGAACAGACTGGCTGCAATGCTTAACGTGCCACTTGAGCTCGTCATTCTCCAGAAGTTCGATAACAGCTACGGTATATCTGCAGCTGAAGGATACGCAAAGATCTACGAAGATGCAGATCGCATGAAGGTTGTAGAGAAGGAATATGTCCTTAAGAGGAACGAACTTCCAGAACCTGAAGTTGTCGAAGACGAAGCATCTGAAGAACCAGCTGAAGAAGCAGACAGTGAGTGATCATAATGGCAGTTAAAGACTACTACAAAGTTACCGGCGATTCCATCGAAAGGCTCAGGCAGTTCTGCCCACGCTGTGGCGATGGTGTATATCTTGCAGACCACAAGGACAGACTTACCTGTGGTAAATGCGGATACACTGAATTCAAGAAATAATTATATTCTAATGCATCGCAACGTATGTTGTGATGCTTCCTTTTTAATTTCAATATATATTATCAAAGCATCCATCTTTAATCTGGATGTGTGTATCAACGCACCATTTTTAATAACTGGTCATCTTCAAGTTTCTTCAAGTCCTTTTTCCACTCTATAATTGTGGAGTGCAAGCTCTATGGTGGCATGGAGGCTGTTTTCTTCGAAAGGCTTGATAATATAGCCATAAGGTTTTGTCCTTTTAGCTCGGGCCAGTATCTTTTCATCGGAATATGCTGTAAGGTAGACTACGGGAACATCGAAAAGCTGTCGGATCTGTTCAGCAGCTTCGACACCATCCATATCTCCTTTTAACATTATGTCCATCAAAACAAGATCCGGAAATGTGATCTCTGCTTTACTGATGGCTTCTTTTCCGGAAGATGCGATGCTGGGGACAAGGTATCCCATATTCTTCAGCATCTTCTTGATACCTAAGGCAACAATTTTTTCATCTTCTACGACCAGGATCTTAGTTTGAGTCATTAATTCCCTCTCATATATCATATTTTTCTTCTGTAAATATTATTGTGAACTTTGTACCAGTCTCTTTATCAAGCGTGATCGTTCCATCGATCTGCTCGACCAGATTCGTCACAAGCTGAAGTCCAAGGGATTCGGTATCTCTGAAGTCAATATCTTCAGGTATTCCACATCCGTTATCGCAGACAGTTAGTGTGAAGTCGTCTCCTGAATGCTTTATGTCTACTGATATAATCCCCTTCTCTCCTTTGTCTTTGAAAGCATACTTCAGTGAGTTTGAAACAAGTTCATTGATAATGATCCCTAGTGGCACTGCTGTATCCATGTTCAGGAAAATATCTTCCACTTTCAGATCAATTTTTATATCCCGGTCCCCGACAACGTATGACTGTGACAGGTAATTAATTAAATTCTTTGTATAGTCTGCAAAGTCAATGCTTTCCATATCCTCTGACTGGTATAGTTTTTCATGAACAAGTGCCATTGTTCTGACCCTGTCCTGACTATCCCTGAAAGCTTCCTTTACCTTTTTATCCTTGAATTTATCAGATTCCAGGTATAGTAATGTGGATATTACCTGCAGGTTATTCTTTATGCGATGATGGATCTCTTTCTTGCGAATATCCTCTATCTTTATAAGAGCCTCTTCAGCACGTTTTCTTTCATCAATGTTTACAATGATCCCTTGCAGGTAGTTCACATTTCCATCTTCATCACGGCGTATGAATGTCCTCTCATCTGCCCAGAGGACAGTACCGTATTTGGTCAGGATCCGATATTCGATGTTGAACTTGCTGTATCCCTCATCACATCTTCTTTGCAGTTCGGCTTCGACTCGTGCAAGGTCCTGTGGGTGGACAATATCTCCATACTTTACTTTACCTGATTCAAAATCTTCAAGTGAGTAACCAAACTGTGAAATGTTCTTGGATACGAACTCAATAGGCCATCCTTTTTCTGGCTTCCATTTGAATACGACAACAGGGCTGTTCTCGATGACATGCTCCATCTCTTCCTTCATCTGATTGGAGTGTTCAAGCTCTTCCGCATACTTTATTAATTCCTGCTTGGCCTTTTTCTGTTCGCTAGTGATCTTATATAGGGCCTGCCTTGTTTCTTCAATACCATCAGTAAGTATCTTGAAGTCGCCTTCCCCTTTGATACTGATCTGGTGTGTAAAATCTTCTCTCTGGAAAGCCATTAGTACTGAATTGGATTCATCAATAATGTTATTGAGCTTTTCAGCAAACCTGTCGAGGGTATCTCCCAGATCTTTGAAGTCACCTTTAAGACCGGGGGCGATACGTGTTTCAAGTTCTCCTTTTGCAAGGCCGTTGGCCACACGCATGGTGTCAGCCATTGGTTTGGTGAAGGCGTCAAGGATCTCGTTCAAACCCAGGGGTATGTCCTTGAAATCGATATCTACTTCGGTATCAGCTCGGGCATATATTTTCCCTCCTACTGCTGCATCGGAAACGTCCTTAAAGCTGGCTACGATAGCATTGATGGGTCTTGTGACAAAGCCTGCAATAAGTGCTGCAAGCCCGGTCATGAAAATGATGGATATGGTGGAGATCACAATGAGGTTGTTACGAAGCTCAACAACACCTGCAAGCATCTCCTCCTTTGGAACTACAAGTATAAATGAAAAATCGCCGGTCTTGATCGGTTCATAGAACATTACTACCTCTTTTCCTGTGGTAGGATCGATAGTATCTATATATCCTCCCTCTCCTACTTTGATGTCATCTGCCATGGTGGTTATTTCCGGGACATCAAAATCATAGAGTGTCTTGTAACCGATCCAGTCCTTCTGTTCGGGTTGTGAGACAAGGATGCCTGTATTTCCTGTCATGAATGCATATCCTGTGTCGAATGCCTTCACTTCACTTACCACTTCATCAAGGTAGGTAAGGGAAACATCCACGCCACCGATGCCGATAAATTTCCCTTCCTTTATTATGGGGGTTACATAACTTACTATGAAGACTCCTTCGTAGAAGTAAGGATCAATGATCTGGTCTTCCTTCAGTATCTTTGGTAACTGGTAGTAATCGGAAGTATCATAATTTAGCAGTGGGTCAAGTTGAAGGTCACCGTTGATCCTGTTCCAATACGGGATGAACCTTCCTGTGGAATCATGCCCCTGTGTATCTACAAAAGTGATGTCATTGCCATCAAAGGCATTTGGTTCATAACAAACATATGTTCCAAGGAGGTCCGGGTTCTCGACTGCTATTTCTTTCAATATTTCATTGACCTCGTCCCTGTCAGCAGTTTCGTATGCAGCCATTGAATTTGCGATCGTCTTACCTATTGCATGGTTCTTTCGCATATCAACATCGAACTGGTTAGCGTAACCTCTTGATTTTTCGATGGATTGCTCATATGCAAGATCTACTTCCTGATTGGTAACAGTGGATATGATGACAGCAGTTGATGTTACAAGTACCAGCAAGACACCTATTACGATAAAAAGGATCAATTTAGACCTGAGTGGTACGTTTTTCCATTCTATTTTTCTCAAAGCCATATTGTTTGTTCCTTATTAGATATCTTTCAACTCACGGGATCGTTCCTGATAATATGAGAACAATTCTTCACCCCAGATGCGTGCACTATCATCAAAGCTCATGATCTTCCGGTGGTCGTATCTGCCATCTTTGTTGAAGAGGCATATGTAAGTAAATCGTTCTGTGACAGATATGGTCGTCAGCTTGATACTATCATCACATACATGAAGCTGCGTATTATCAGATGAAATGAGCAGTTTAAGATGATCGAGGCAATCGTTCTTCATTCGATCGAGGACAGAGTCTGTAAGGATGAGTTCGAATTGAATGCCCTTTTCAATGATCTCTGAAAATAGTTCCGGGTATAATGGGTGGAAATATGATGCAAACATCTTAACATCTTTTGACCTTGTCAGGTTTTCTGTAAATTCGACAGGAAGGTCGAACATGTGATTCAGATCAGGTTCTATAAGCATACATTGTCCTAACTCTCCCAGCCTGTACGCAAGGGGTCCGGGTATTGCTGTAAGGTCGCGGGTAGCCCAGTACTCCCTGTTTTCCTCTATTACTTCAAGTGTCTTCAATAACGGGCTCATATTCCTGACTATTATCCTGCCAACATCAGAAAGTTCATACTCATCGTTTTCGTTCTGTATGATCATGTCCTGCTCTTTGAGTATCTTTATCTGGGGCATCATTGCCTTTGACGTGACATTCAGGGACGTCTTTATCTGGTCGATATTCCTTGGTCCCTCAACGAGCAGTAAAAGAAGGTTTTTCCTTTTTTCAGAAAGCCATATTGTATCACTTAATGAGGATTTCATCGAAACTCCTCTATAAAATCCAGTATTAACATTAATGATTCTTTCGGTTGTTCCTCGGGATGAACTGAATTTATAGTAAAATAATTATTTTTTCAAAAAAGAAGCCTGTTGGATTTGATTATTTAATAAATGTTCAAATCTGCATATAAACCAAAGCCTTTGGAATTTCTCATGCCTTTAGAATATCCAATGACACTGGTCTTTTCTCATGGTCTTTTCCATTTCCAACATCAGTCGAACTTCCAACGCAAATTATGCTATATATGATTCTGGTTCTTCATTCTATTAGTGGTAAGGAGCAATCCTGCTACCATAATCATGTGGTAGATATTCCACGACTTTAATGGAGGTTGTAACACGACAAACGAGGAATTATTCAAAGAGCTATCCGATGCGGTAGTGTCCTGCAAAAAAGATGAAGTATTAGCTGCAGTAGCAAAGGCAAAGGGCAATGTGCCAGCAGTAGAGATCATTGATAAGGGTCTTGCAGCAGGTATGAACGAAGTTGGTGTTCTCTTCGAAAGAGGAAAACTTTTCCTTCCACACGTTATGATGGCAGCAGACGCAATGTCTTCAGGTGTCGCAGAACTGGATGACGAGATGGCAGGCAGTGGAGCTGCTTCAAAGCTCGGTGTAATTGTCAATGGTACTGTCGAGGGCGACGTACACGATATCGGTAAGGCAATTGTATCAACAATGCTCCAGGCAGCAGGTTTTGAAGTACACGACATTGGCAGAGATGTACCTCTCCAGAATTTCATTGACAAGATCAAGGAAACCGATGCTGACATGGTCGGTCTCTCCGCACTTATGACAACAACACTCCAGGGACAGAAGGAAGTCGTTGAACTTCTCAAGGAGAACGGTCTCAGAGACAAGGTTAAGGTCATGGTCGGTGGTGCTCCAGCAACAGATGCATGGGCAAAGAAGATCGGTGCAGACTGCTATGCAGAAAATGCAAGTGAAGCTGTAGTCAAAGCAAAGGAGTTACTTCTTTAATTTATGGGGTTATTAAAATGGCAACAGAATATTTCTTAAGAATGGGTGACGGCGCAAAGATCTTCATGAGCAAGGAAGATATCCGTGCTGACATCGAAGCAGGTTCCGCAGATGCAGCAGATCTCGGTGACATTGCTGCACTTACTGAAGACCAGATGGATAAGATGCTCGACATTATCACCAACCCTAACAGGATCGTTGGTGTTGAGCCAGGCATGGAAGTTCCTGTAACCCACGATATCGGTGCAATCAGGATCGACGGTGACCAGGGTAACAGTGGTGTAGGTATTCCTTCAAGCAGACTTGTTGGTTCAATGATGCACGAGCGTGCATTTGGTGCAGACACAATGGAACTCGGTCATATTGACTACAGTTACAAGCCTGTCAAACCAGTAATTTCACAGGAATGCCAGACAATGGAATCCTGCCAGCAGAATATGATCATTCCTATGCTCTATGGCGCAATGCCAAACATGGGTCTTTACTACACTCCTGATGGTCCATTCGAGAACCCTGGCGATCTTATGAAAGCATTCAAGATCTCCGAAGCACAGGACTCTATTTTCCATGCTGCAGAGCACGGTATCCGCGACATGACCTGGATCATGCAAAAACTCCAGAATGTTGGTTGTGACGGTGTCAACTTCGATACCATCGGTGCAGCCGGTGACGGTGACATGTATGCATCCCTTCATTCTATCGAAGCATTGAGGAAAGAATTCCCGGGAATCTACATTGAAGCAGGTATGGCAGGAGAACTTGTTCTCGGTATGCACGGAGAGCTTGAGTACGATGGTACAGTACTTGCAGGTCTGTGGCCACACCAGCAGGCACCACTTATAGCAAAGGCAGGAGCAAACATATTCGGTCCTGTATGTAACACCAACACCAGCAGGTCATCCGCATGGAACCTTGGTCGCTCAGTTACCTTCATGAAGGCAGCTGTTGAGGCATCAACAATTCCAGTTCACGTAGATATGGGTATGGGTGTCGGTGGTATCCCAATGCTTGAGACTCCACCAATAGATGCAGTAACCAGGGCAAGCAAGGCAATGGTCGAGATCGCAGGCGTCGATGGTATATAGATCGGTGTCGGTGACCCACTCGGTATGCCAATTGCACATATCATGGCATCAGGTATGACCGGTATCAGGGCAGCTGGTGACCTTGTTGCAAGGATGCAGTTCGCTAAGAACATGAGAATCGGCGAAGCAAAGGACTTCGTTGCAAAGAAAGTTGGAGTTTCAACCGCAGATCTCTCCGACGAGTATGTCATGAGGGAACTCAGGGAAGAGCTCGACATTGGTGTAATCACATCAGTTCCTGGCTGTGCAAAGGGTATTGCAGCTAAGATGAACATCGAGAAGCTTCTCGGAATCGACATCAACTGCTGTGACAAGTTCAGGGAAACTATCGCTTAAACCTTCCGGGTTTAATCGTACATTATTGCCGATATGGGCCTGACAGATATCAGGTCCATCTCGGTTTTTCTTTATTGCTAGTTTAAGCAAATTTTATAAAAGGAGTGTGATGGAGTATGTCTGAAGAAAAAGGATCTGGCGTAGACTGGGCGCACGCAGAGCAGTGTGCTAAAGTTGTCTGTGATGCCGGTGAGCTCGAACGATCGATCGATTGGAAACAGGGATTGGCTATTGCTATTGGTGTACCTTTATTGATCTTGCCATCTATTGGTTATTTTGCTAGTTATCTATGGTCATTTGCTATTATTGTATGGGGTCTCTCTGTTTTCCAGGGATTTATGCAGAACCTCGCTTATGGTGAACTTGCAACAACTTTCCCTAACGCATCCGGTCTGCCTGGATTTGCGCAGAACGTTTTCAAGTCACCTAACCATGAAGGAAAGTACGACAAGGGTAAATTGATCGGTGGATTCAGTGCATGGAGTTACTGGTTCGCATGGAACCCTGTACTTGCTATCTTTGCGATCCTTGTAGGTTTTTATCTCCACAGCCTGTTCCCTTCACTGGCAGCAACTTTCAGCGAGTACCAGCTTGCAATGATCGCAGGTGTTGTGATCTTCGGTGGATTGATACTTGTTAACTACCGTGGACTTTCAAGTGGTGCGCTTGTAGGTTATATTCTTGCAGCTTTCTCACTTATTCCAATGGCAATTATTACACTGGCACCTTATGCAACCGGTGACTTCGCAATGTCTAACATCACCAGCACATGGCTGCCTACTGACTGGGCATGGGATTTCCATCATATCCTGATCCTTCTCGGTATCTTTGCAATGGCTCAGTGGAGTGCTTGTGCATGGGAAACTGCAGCTATCTATGGTCCTGAATACAAGAACCCGGGTTCTGATGTGCCAAAGGCATTGTTCTCCTGTGGTGCTATCTGTCTGGTAGCTTACATCCTTGTACAGATGACCATTACCGGTGTACTTGGTATCGATGGTATTGCAGCTGCACCAATTGACCCAATGCTTCCACTTGCACAGGCAGCACTTGGTGATGTCGGTTCAACAGTAGCTATTGTCATGCTCATTGCAGCAATGGTATTGATCATCCAGACTGCATACCTTGGTTCCTCAAGGGCAATGCACTCAATGGCAACTGAAGGAAACCTTCCTAAAGTATTCGCAAAGACAAATACACACGGTACTCCAATCCTTGCAATGGTCGTTATCGGTATCTTTAACCTGATCCTGATCTCAATGGGTACTCCATCAGCTATCCTTGCTGCATCAGCAATTGGATATGTTTGTGCTAACGGTATCAGTCTTTTCGCATACGTAAAGGCAAAATCAAGGCCTGACCTTGCTGGTCTTGAGAGGCCATTCAAAGCACCATCCGGATGGAAGAACGTAGCATTGCTGTTCGGTCTTTTCAACCTGCCACTTTGTCTGGTCGGTGTGATCTACCTTAACAGTGTTGAAGGTAGCTGGTTCTCAACCATTGTCGGAATATGCGTGCTTGGTCTCTATGTTCCAATGTGGTTCTACTCACAGCACGAGGCTCATGTCGATAAGATCGCTGCTGTAAGTCTGGTATCAGCAATTTCAAAGGAGAAGTGATAGAAAACAACTCCTCTATTTGCTGAATAGTTCCCGGATATTTCCGGGAACGGTTATCTTTTTTGGATAAAAATTTAGAATTCTGATATATGATTAATTTAATTTTTTGAATGGGGTAGGTGCTATGATAAAAGGGATCGTAAATTTGCCGGATCTTCAAGACGAGATGCCTGAGGTCTCATTCGTCTGGAAGTCTGAATATGGGTGGCCACTGGAATCCGTATCAGATGATGTGTGTGTTTTCGGCTATGAACCCAATGATTTTTTACTTGGTGGCCTGTCCTATGAAGATATTATTCATCCTGCTGACCTTGAAATGGTTAGAAAGGCCCTGCAGAAGTACTCTGATAATTCCACAGAGGATTTGGTGCAGGAATATAGGATAATGAATGCAGATGGTGATGTCCGGTGGGTTCGTGAGAAGACGCAGATCATCTATGACGATGATGGTTTTATGCGATATTTGAAGGCGAAGATAGTTGATATCAATGATGAGAAAAAACGTGATGACTTTATGTTCATTCAGGATGAGCTGGGAAGCGATCTCAGCTGGCCTGTTAATCTGGAGGACTCAATGGATGTCCTTCTTGAGCTGACCACTCAGCTCGATGCTATTGATATTTGTGCTTTGTATGTGGTTGACGAGGTTACCGGGGGGCTGGTACTTGTGAATCATAAGGGACTTTCAAATGAATTTGTACACAGTGTCTCCTATTTTGGAGCTGATTCCGGTCAGGTGAACTTTGCACAGAAAGGCTTCCCTATTTACAAGCATTATTCTGAAATATATCCTTTCATTACAGGTGCTCGGATGCAGGATGAGGGTTTGCAGGGTACGGCCATTATCCCTATCCATCATGAACATCGGTTTGTGGGATTATTGATCGCGTCGTCATCTTCTGAATTTATTATTCCTGAAGGTGATCGTGACAGCCTTGATGTGATCAAGTCGTTAGCCGGTCTTATGATCAGTAATATGACGAGGTCCGTAATGAGCGATGGTGTGCATTACAGTACGGCATGAATGGGTATATGTTTGGGGTATGGGTACGAAAATGGTCCTGTTTGGGATGATCTGGATATTACTATGAAAAGTAAGAAGATAGTTGTTGTTGAAGATGAAATGATCGTCGGTATGATGATCAAGTTGAAACTTGAGAAAATGGGTTACTCTGTAACTGGTTTTGCTTCAAAGGGCAAAGAAGCCATTTCCATGGTGGGTGCGATCCACCCTGATCTTATACTTATGGATATAAGGTTAAAGGGTGGAATGGATGGTGTTGAAACAGCTATGAAGATACGTGAGTCATATAGCATCCCTATAGTATTCATCACCGCAGATTCTTCAAAGGTTACGCGTGAAAGGGCAAGCCGGGTAGGGCACCAGGGCTACCTCACGAAGCCCTTTATGGATGAAGATCTGGGGGATATTGTTCATTCTGTGTTTTACAACTCCGTGGATGGGGCAGGAGAAGTTAACGTTTCAGCCTGATTTGCGTTCAGGTTAAATCGTGTCTTCTCCTTCCTTTTCTACACATTTCTCTTTTTTTCATATATCTATTTATTTTTTGTACATAAATGAATTGCAATTCGATTTTATTGTATTTTTCCTACAAGTGTTATTTACCGTTTCAGTCTACTTTTTTTTAGTCTTTAAAGGTATTGTCCTTCGATCAAATCGAAACCTATATATACAACATTATCTTTTAGGAAAAAACACTTCTAAATAACAAAACGAGTCGCGGTTTGTGTATATACGATACCGGTTGACTTTTCAACCTCTGTCGCATGCTTAGCCCCCTCATTGAGCGTGATAAAAAATGGTAGAAATGGAAGATGTTATTATTGGAGCTTTTGCATTTGCAGGAATAGCAACACTGATCATTTATGTACTTACGAATCCTGGTGGCATCATCCCTCTAAACCTTCAGGATGTTGCAGTTGGTTCTTTCGTCGTCTTTGCACTTAGCAAAGTATCCTTCCTGTCAAGTCTTTGATGGTGGAGCATTTTCCTCCGTACGCTGATGTATGGGGGAGTAGACCTACCCCGTCGTATCTTTCTGCTTTTAATGATCGTATGCTTGCATTTATTCACTGTTTTATTGTCTGATAATCTGATTTTCCTGTAAAGAGCGTAGAATTTAAGTTCTACCCTTCACTGATATATTTCAAAGATATGATTCCGGAGTTTGTCCTGTGAGTACTAATTGTTGTGATGTCTGTAAGGTCTATGAGGAATGTTCAAAGCTTGGGCTAAAGGAAACTGTGAACGACCTGAAGGACAAGAAGCTGGCAGCTTGTTTATATGCATGTGAGTTGCAGTATCGGAAAGTAATTGATGGCGAATAACTGTTCTCATCATCAAAATTCAGGCTATTGCAATATGCAGTAATATGTGCATTGCTCTTTAGTTAAGGTTCTCCAAAAAGGTTAGTGGTGTTCTGATTGGTATGGGTTCTGTTGAGGTCTGGACCTTTCGGAAACCCTACTACCTCAATCATTTAAAAGAACGGCAAGTTGGTCAGGTGTTCCCAAAAAGTAGTATCGTTAATGTGGGTTAATTAGCCCTGTTGGATCGTATATCATTTGTTCATTTTATTGAACATGATCCAGAATACTATTATACCAATTATCGCACCTATTATTGCACCTGTGATCGTATAGTTAAATGATGCTTCTGCTATTGGTATCAATATCTCCTCTGTGCCGGTTAGGTCTGCTCCCCTTGTCATGACCACTCCTAATGGTAGTTTGCCTACTTGTGGAGCTTCCGGTCTTAGTAAATATGCGATTAATGCGCCGATCAGCGTTCCTGCTAAGGGCAATTGTGCTAATTTTTTCTGGTCCATTATATCTCTCTTTAGCCATGTTGTCTTAATACGTTTTTTAATAAATGTATGGTTCTGTGCTTAATATATTTTTGCTGCCCGAACTGTCTGGATCTGACTGATAGGACAACTGATCTCATGAAGCAATACTTAGTATCAAACACAAATTATATTTCTTCGAAATTGAGTTCAAAAAGAGTAGAATCATAAAAAAGTTAGTGGTGCTCCGATGGGGATTCGAACCCCAGTCGCAGGAGTGAGAGTCCTGCATGATTGGCCGTGCTACACTATCGGAGCACACGGTTTAGTGCTTTTCAGCACCCCCTAAAAGCAATCGATTATATTTATACTTATCGTCTAAAAGGTAGTTGGAAGTTCGCTTTAAACGAACATTCCAAATGGTGCATTTACTTCTTCTTCTGATACGACCTTTTCGAATGCATCAAGGAGGTCTTTCATGGTTATCATATCGCCTCTCCTTCTCAGAACGAACATGCCTGCTTCCTTGACTATTACGTTCAGGTCTGCACCACTCAGACCATCGGTCATGTTTGCGATCTTAGCGAGGTTGAGACCTTCTTCGAGTGACATCTTCCTTGTGTGGATCTTAAGGATATCTTCCCTTGCTTTCTCGTCCGGCAGTGGCACTTCGATTATACGATCGAATCTGCCAGGGCGAAGGAGTGCAGGGTCGAGCAGGTCTATCCTGTTGGTTGCTGCCATTATCTTGACATTGCCGCTGGGGTCGAATCCGTCCATCTCTGCCAGAAGTTGTAGCATTGTTCGGTTCACTTCTGCAGAGCCGGTTGTACCGTCGTGTGTACGCATACCTCCGACTGCATCGATCTCGTCGATGAATAGGATTGATGGGGACTTGTCCCTTGCAAGCTGGAATATGTCCTTGACAAGCCTTGCACCCTCTCCGATGAACTTCTGCACGAGGTCTGAACCTGACATGCGGATGAATGTGGCATTTGCTCTTGATGCAACTGCCTTTGCTATCAGTGTCTTCCCTGTTCCCGGACTTCCGTACATGAGGACTCCGCTTGGTGGTTCTATTCCGATGTTCTCGAAAAGTTCCGGTTCGGTCAGTGGAAGTTCAACTGATTCGATGACTTCCTTGAGCACATCGTCAAGGCCACCGATCATATCGTAGTCAATGCCTGGTGAATTGATGAGTTCCATGACCTGGGCACGGACATCTGCTGCCTTACTGATCGTGGATATGATGGAAAACGCTGCATTAATGCTCACGCGCATACCTGGTTCAATGATGCCCTGCATCCCTGGTGGCACTCTTGTCATAACTTCCTGATTATTGCCATGCTGTCTCAGAAGTACCATATCGTCTTCTATCTCCATGACACTAGCAATGAATAGTGGTGGTGTTGTGAGGTGGTCCAACTGCTCCTTCAGCTTTTCGATCTCTGAAAGGTACTTGTTAGCCATCATGTTGGCTTCAAGGAGCTTTGCTTTCATAGTTTCGTTCTGGACCTTCAGGACCTCATTCTCGTTGAGTATCGACTGGACGTCCATGTCTTCAACTTCTTCTGCTTCGCGGGTTATTTTGTTGGAATTCATATCCGTCACATCATTTCCCGTTGATGATCCTGCACTTACGTCGGTCATGTTTCGTCCTTATAAACATCATATAATATAAAAGCAACTGACTGGGGCAATAATGGTTTGTGCGGCAGGTGTTCGGATCGCTTCTGGATCTATATCTCTTTGTTTTTATAACTTTATTTTTAATTTAAATGATAATTGTACCTTTTATGTACTTAATATCTGTTTATTATTTTTATTTTATATTCTAAAGGCTTAATAACTTTTTATTTTGATTTTAAGTAGATGATCACAGCAAAAAATGTATGAAAACAAACCCCCTTACTTCCACTGGAATGTTCACTGGAATATGCTGGTATTCTGGCTTTTCTTGTTTTTAGACAATTATATTCTATGTTTTTTAAAGCGTTTTAATCAATTTATTTTTGAAAAAAACTGTTTTAAAAGCTTTAATTTACCATTCTACAGATAATGACTTGTATTTATATCCCAACATTTATATACCATTAAGTACAATGGATGTATTGCAGTTCAAAGCAATTGTACTATCAAAGTACAAATCGATTGCATGAAACTGTATTCACATAAAAGCTAAGCCATTATCTGAGGGGATGAATGGTTTGTGAATCCACCGATCTGAGGGGATGGATGGATACGCTGCAGAGGCGCAGAAGATGAAGATTCGGCTCGAAATAATCGATGACGAAGGAAAAGAAAACACCAGTATTGAATTTGCTGGTGAGAACGTAAAAGAACGGGTTATCAAGTTTATTGATACTTTATGTGAGGTGCAGCCTCGTTCGACCGTTTCTTCATCCTCCGATCTGCAATCTGAACAAAACGTTCAGCAACTATTTTCACAAAAAACTTCCGCGACAACTCCGGAAACTGTTGTTTCACAATCTCCACAGGTTGTACCACCACAATACTATCCTGTATCCGTGATGCCAGTTCCACAACAAGCACAGCCTTATTACCAGCCTGTGCAGATGCCGGTACAGCAAATTCCACAGTACCCACAGTACTATGTGCCTGTAAACCAGCAAACAGTTAATCCAGTTGTGAATCCTGTAGTGAACCAGCCGGTTTGTTATCAACAACCAGTACAACCGCTGCAAGCGACTGCATCTTCTGGCAACTTCGCTCCTGTTCGTCCAGTTCAGGGTGCTATGACAGAACAACAGGTCCCACAGGTTAACAACAATACTGTTTCGAATGTACCACTTCGCGACAAGGTAGACAATTCAAAGCTTACGATCAACGAACGGCTTGAACTGTTCCTGAAGTATGAGCATCCTCGTGTTTGGTCCACTTCACAACAGGTCCAGCAGAACTACGAACGCGTTTACGGCGAGATCAAGCTAAGCACAGTTTCTACATATCTCTCCCGCATGTATCGTAAGAACCTTCTGGAACGCCGTGGTAACCGTACGCAGCGTGAATATCTTTACATCGGGGACAGGGAAGAGGTTGCTGCCCAGGCTACACAACAGGGATATGCTCCTGTGTGGCAAATGCAGAGGATATAATTTTTATTGACCTAATTTGATTATTTTCTATGGAATTACAAATGGTGATCTGAAACTTTTTTTGTAAATTATCATTGGTCTTTCCTTGTTTTTGCAGGTGGGATGCCGTGGCCAAATGTTGTGGACATGTAATTATGTATTTACATCATGTTGTATTGTGAATAGGGTCAAAGTGTCGCATACATACGTTTATAGATATTCACAGACATATTCACAGAGTGATGAGCAATTTTAAGCTTGTATCTGAATATGAACCAAAAGGTGACCAGCCAGAAGCTATCGCAAAGCTGGTAGATGGCCTTAACAAGGGCTTAAAGCATCAGGTATTATTGGGTGTGACCGGTTCCGGTAAGACATTCACAGTTGCAAATGTTATTCAGAAAGTACAGAAGCCTACGCTTGTAATTGCTCATAACAAGACCCTTGCAGCTCAGTTGTTCTCGGAGTTCAGGGAGTTCTTCCCTGATAATGCTGTGGAATATTTTGTCAGTTATTATGATTACTACCAGCCTGAGGCTTATCTTCCGACCACCGATACCTACATTGAGAAGGATTCCTCTGTGAACGAGGAGATCGACAGGTTGAGGCTTTCAGCCACTAAATCGCTGATCGAACGCAGGGACGTCATTGTTATTTCCAGTGTTTCAAGTATCTACAACATCGGTTCTCCTGAAGAATGGAGGTCCATGTCCGTAATTCTGAGGCCGGGTGAACAGATCGAAAGGAGTGACCTGTTCGCACGTCTTATCAACATTCAGTATGAACGTAACCAAATGGACTATGCCAAAGGCACGTTCCGTTCAAAAGGGGATACTGTTGAAGTGTTTCCGGCACAGGAGACTCATGGTATCCGTGTCGAATTGTTCGGGGATGAGATCGATAGGATCTCTTCCTTTGATCCTCTGACCGGCAAGACACTCGGGGTTGTAAAAGAGGATAACAGTATTGTCATATATCCTGCAAAGCATTTTGTAATGCCTCAGGAAGAGATGGTGCATGCGCTGGATTCTATCGAGGAAGAGCTTGAGGGTCAGGTCGCAAAGCTTGAGTCTGAGAATCGGATACTTGAGGCTCAGAGGCTGCTACAGCGTACGAAATTCGATATGGAGATGATCCGTGAACTGGGGTACTGCAGCGGTATCGAGAACTATTCCCGTCATTTCGATGGCAGGAGTCCGGGCGATCCTCCATCCTCTTTGCTTGAATTCTTCCCTGATGATTTCCTTCTGGTGATCGATGAGTCCCATGTGACCATTCCTCAGATAAGGGGGATGCATAATGGTGACCGTGCCAGGAAGGAATCACTGGTCAACTATGGTTTCCGCTTACCTTCTGCTTTTGATAATAGGCCTTTGAGGTACAATGAGTTCCATCAGAAGATAAACCAGGCAATATATGTTTCAGCCACTCCTGCGGACTATGAGCTGGAGCTCAGCAGTGCAGTTGTGGAGCAGATAATCAGGCCGACAGGGCTTGTGGACCCTGAAGTATTCGTGCGCCCTGTGGAGAATCAGATCGACGATCTTATCGGGGAGGTTAACAAGGTAACGGAACGCGGCTGGCGCACTCTTGTGACGACCCTGACCAAGCGTATGGCTGAAGACCTGACCGATTATTTGCTGGAGATGGGGATCCGGGTGCGTTACATGCATTCGGACATTGATACTCTCATGAGGGCAGAGATCCTCCGGGACCTGAGGAAAGGCGAGTTCGATGTTCTTGTCGGTATCAATCTTTTGAGGGAAGGTCTTGATATTCCTGAGGTTGCTTTTGTTGCGATCCTTGATGCAGACAAGGAGGGATTCCTGCGTTCTGAAAGGTCGCTGATACAGACGATCGGAAGAGCATCCAGAAATGCGGAAGGGTACGTAATACTGTATGCTGACAATATAACTGGCTCAATGGCAGGTGCCCTGAAGGAATCCAGCCGCAGGCGTGAGATGCAACTTGCGTATAATAAGGAGCATAACATAATCCCGCAGACCATCAGGAAGGCTTTACAGAAGGAGCTTGTAGAGACCGAATATGAGGAAGTTAAGTCCGAGGTTCTTGAGGTTGCAGAAGACCTGTCCGATATGGAGCTTGCAGATATGGTCATTGATCTTGAGGCAGAGATGCATTCGGCAGCTGCAAATCTGGAATTTGAGAGGGCAGCAGCACTAAGGGACCAGATCAAGGAGCTTCGCAGCACATATTCCTTATAAGTGTGGCCGGGCGTATTGGAGCTGGTGCAATACAGTTGTCTTGCTATTAGGTTTAGGCGAAAAGGTTATATTCTAAAAATGCAAGTTAGGGGATGCAAGTGCGCTGATGGTCTAGTGGCTATGACTGGGGCCTTCCAAGCCCTAAACCCGGGTTCAAATCCCGGTCGGCGCATCCTTTTAATTTTCTTATGACCAATGCTCCCTGGAGTGATGACTGTGGTTTTATTATCATCATTTTGTTTTCCTTTCTAAAGACTTATTAAGTTCCCACTCCCATATTCATCATGGAGAAATTGGGGGCAGTATTTGTGATATTGTTGCTAATGTTAGCTCTTGTTGCAATATGGTTTCTGGTGGGGGTCAGGGTTTCAATGAGTACTGAACAACTTAATTATACAGTGATAGAAGAGGTTGGTAACGGAGTTGAGATAAGGCAGTATGGTGAAAGTACATTCATATCTGCAGAAGCAAAGGATTCGAACTCTGGTTTCAGGATACTCTCCGACTATATCTTCGGCAAGAACGAAAATGATGCAAAGATCGCGATGACTGCGCCTGTAATGTCCCGGCAGGAGGACACTGTCCTGCATATGTCTTTTGTCTTACCGGAAGGCTATGATTCAGGCAACGCTCCTCTACCTGTGGATGAGGCTGTATCGATCCACGATGTATCTCCCAGGAAGCTTGCCGTGATATCTTTTTCAGGATATGTGACCGTTTCTAAAATTGAATCTCATCGACTCATACTTGAGGAGAAGCTCTCAGAGCATGGGCTGAAGCCAAAAGGCGAGATGTTCCTGATGCGATATAATCCTCCCTGGGTCCCTCCTATGATCATGAGAAACGAGATCGCAGTGGAGCTCGAATAATGTCCCGGTTCCAGAGGTCCCTTTTTATTTTCAGGAGGGACCTGCGGGTCGATGATAATACAGCCCTCATAAATGCACTGCAAAGTTCAGTTGAGGTCATACCTTGTTTCATATTTGATCCCCGGCAGAAGGAGGATAACAGGTATTTCAGCCAAAATGCTTTCCAGTTCATGGTGGAATCTCTGAAGGATCTTAGGTCTCAGCTCAAAAAAAGAAATGGGGATCTGCACATATTCTATGGGAAAGCACATGATGTCGTAGAACGGGTGATAGAAGAGCAGCAGGTGGATGCTGTCTTTGTTAACAGGGATTATACTCCGTTTAGCAAAAAAAGGGATGTTCTGGTAGAAAAGGTCTGTAATAGGCATAATGCTGTTTTCTTCCAGAGTCCTGATGTCCTTCTCAATGAACCTGAGGATGTAATTACAAAAAGTGGTAAACACTATTCAGTATTCACTCCTTTTTTCAAGGCATCATCTAAGTTGCCTGTGGAGTTCCCTTCGATGATGGATTCGGGTAATTTCTTCAAAGGAGTCATTGGAGGTGAGGATAAAGGTATTCTGGACAAAATGCTGAGTCGGGATAATAGCAACATATATTTGCACGGGGGCAGGGAAAATGCATTGAAGATCCTCGAAAACCTCGACATGTTCGATAATTATCATGAAGAAAGGGATTATCCCTCCCTTGATGCAACCACCGGACTCTCTGCACATAACAAGTTTGGCACGATCTCGATAAGGGAGGTATATCATGCCATAGTGGAAGAGCTTGGACTGCATCATCCACTGGTGGCACAGCTCTACTGGAGGGACTTTTTCACTCACCTTGCATACAATGATCCTCATGTTTTTGGTCACCCATTCCGGAAAAAATATGAATCCATGGAATGGGAAAATGACAGGAAAAAGTTCAGTAGGTGGTGTGGGGGGATGACAGGATTTCCAATAGTTGATGCAGGTATGAGGCAGCTCAACAGCACCGGGTACATGCACAACCGTGTGAGGATGATCGTAGCTTCCTTCCTTGTGAAAGACCTTCATATCGACTGGAGGTGGGGTGAGCGATATTTTGCAAGCAAACTTGTGGACTATGATCCATGTGTGAATAATGGTAACTGGCAATGGGCTGCTTCCACTGGTGCTGACTCTCAGCCATATTTCAGGATATTCAATCCCTGGCTGCAGCAAAAGAAGTTCGACAAAGATTGTGAATACATCAAAAAGTGGATCCCGGAACTGGCAGATGTTGAACCACGGTACATTCACAAACCGGATAAGGATGGTGGAGTAGAGGTTCCGAACTATCCGGAACCTATTGTTGAGCACAGCAAAGAAAGGGAGATCTCATTATTCATGTTCAGGTCAGCAAGTCAGGTTACCGATATCTGATGATGTGAATAAACAGTTGCATGGTCTTATGTTTATAATATTGATGTATTTTGTGAATCTTCTTTTTTGGTTTAGTTGTTTTTGACGTTGATCTCTGTTTTGTTCTTTATTTTTTGTTCGATAGTTCTCCACCATTCTTAAATATTAGTTAGTCTAACTAACCAATATGCCCGTACAACTTTCATTTGAAAAGGTCGACAAGTACTACCAGAAGATCCTTAACAAAAATGAAATGCTTGAGAAGTACTCCGATGTGAGCTTTAATTCTTTATTATATCTCAGGGAAGTTCGGTCACTTATCAATCCTACAATATCGGAGCTTGCATCTGCAATGGATGTTAAGAAACCTTCTGCAAGCAACATGGTCAGGAAACTTGTTGATATGGGTTTGCTGGAGGTCGAACGCTCGAACACTGATAAACGTGTATCCAGGTTGACCCTCTCTGCAGAAGGAAATGAAGTGATCGAACTGAGCAGATCTGCTGATGAATTATTCTTTGAAAAGATCAGGGAAATACTCAACGATGATGAGTTCGAGGTCTTTGGAGGCTTGTGGGAAAAGATAACTTCCAATCTTGAATGGAGTCGTGGGAAATGAGTGAAGACGAACTGGCAGTTGAAAGTATCGGGAAGTTATTCCGGAAATTTGCATTGCCTGCAGTCTTTGGTTTCATCATCAGTGGCGTTCAGATCACAATTGATGGTTTTTTCATCGGCAATGGTGTTGGCACTCTTGGACTTACATCAGTGACGCTTGTTTACCCTTTGCTCATTGCTATGGTGGCAACAGCTTTGCTTATCGGCACTGGTGGTGCTTCACTTGTGGCGATTGAGCTTGGAAAGGGTAACAAGAAAATGGCTCACCGTATTGCTTCTGATATGCTACCTTTAATAGTTGTGGTAAGCACATTTTTTGCTATTTTAGGCCTATTTTTTACCGAACCATTGCTTAGACTGGTGGGTGCCAATGGAACTGTTTTTGATATGGCTAACGATTATCTTCGTATAATGTTCATAGGTTCGATCGGTCTTGTTGCAGGCATAGGTCTCGACTCTCTTGTGCGTAATGACGGTCGTCCTTCATTCGCGATGAAAATGATGGTGGCGAGTGCAGTGATCAACGTTGTTCTTGATTACCTTTTCGTCATGCGCTGGGGAATGGGTATGCAGGGTGCAGCGGTTGCTACGGTGATAGCATTTGTGACTTCTGCTGTTGTATTCACAGCATATTTCTTCAGCAGCTATGCAAATTTGAGGCTTCGTCTTTCCGATATAAGCCCTGATCCGAAGATAATTGCAGGTATATTGAAGACCGGTTTTCCTGCATTTGTAATGCAGATATCTCTCGGAGTGCTTGTTCTGAGCTATAACTATATGCTTCTGAAGTACGGTTCAGAGGTCGCTGTATCTTCCTATGGTGTCATCGAATATTCGTTCGCGATTTTCTACATGATATTCGAGGGTATTTCTGCCGGTGTCCAGCCAATAATCGGCTTCAATTACGGTGCAAAGCTCTATTCCCGTGTCTATAGTGCGATAAAGATGGCAATGTTATCCTGTTTTTTGGTAGGGCTTTCAGGATTTATTGTGCTGTACACGTTTCCGGAAGCTATCATCCAGCTTTTCAATCGCAACGATCCGGAGTTGTTGATAACCGCTGCTGAAGGCATGAGAATATTCATTTTCGGGATCATCGTTGAAGGTATTATAATCTCCTCAGCGGTCTATTACCAGTCCGTGAATAAGATAAAACCGTCATTGTTCATCCATTTCGGTAAGATATTCATTTTCATTATCCCCTTATTGTTCATTTTGCCGAAACAATACGGTCTTATGGGTGTCTGGATGGCAGCTCCGATCGGTATATACCTGATGCTCGTAGTTGTGGCGGTCATGTTCCTGAGGGAAATAAGGTCCCTCAAACATCCTCCGGCTGAATCTGTTAATTGAGAACTGTACGGGCTGCGATATGGGTGCATAGAAAATAGATTCTGGCATATCCATTGCATAAGATTAAATATCAAAAATGAGTTTACAGATTGTTTCTGTTTGCGGGGGTTGCCCAGCCAGGTCAAAGGCGCAGGGCTTAGGAAACTTCTCACAGGGGTTCGTAATATTTTTAAATGAAAATACTTCCGTAATATTAATATGTAAAATAGCTATTTAACAACAGCAATTGTGCGAGGGTTGCCCAGCCAGGCCAAAGGCGATGGGCTTAGGACCCATTCTCGTAGGAGTTCGTGCGTTCGAATCGCACCCCTCGCATTCAGGTTATTTAAATTTGATAATACATTAACTACAACCGATTATTTTTCATTCACTTTCTCTTTATTAATAGAAGATAGTAATTTATCTTCCACATCTTTGTATTTTGTTTTTAATACCAAATTTTGGTGAACTGGTGGTTCCCCATCTTCAGCATCTATATCAGTAAGTGAATCGTGTGATACATCTTTGTATTTTGTTTTTAATAACAATTTTTGGTGGATTAGTGGCTCTTCATCTTCTGCATCTGTATTATATAGTAATGGTCTTAGCACATCTTTGTAGTAACCATATTCGTAATTTTTGTATCTCAGCGAATTGTTATGGTCACCCAACAAACACCTGAATACATCTTCATCCAGTTGTTCTTCTTCAACATGTTTGGTCAATTTATTGAGCATGGGTGCAAGTTGATCATCTATCATTAATCTATAATCTTTCGACCCCTGATTCTTTTTATCTGTTTCGGAATATTTTTTTAAATCCATCAGCAACAATTTAATAATTTTTGTGATGGCATGATTGAGATGGATGTATTGGTAATATGCTGTATTTGTAGCGTCGTTTGCCATTTCATTTATTTTATTGTATGCAAGATTTCTTCTATATTCTACGCCACCACCACGAGTTCCTTCTAATTTAGTTCGAATAACATAATTTTCGAAAATTAAAAAGTCCAAGTATTTAGTTAGTGTACTCTTGCTCATCATTCCTAATTTTCTATGAGATTTTTTTTCTTCGATTTGTTTTATCCTTTTAAGATTTGGTTTTAATTTATCATACAATTTATTGTATCTTATTGGATCTCCATTTTCTGGAATCGCATCATATATTTTTTTATATATATCATAATTCATCTTTTGCAAATTGTATTCCTCTACATTTAGTACGTACTAAATAGATGATATATATTCCCCTGCCCATTATAGGATTGAATCTTCATGATTCAAACTCCAAAATAAATCAAAACAAATATAAGGAGTATAAAAATGGTAAATAGTCAAAATTTGAAAGAAAATGAATTAGTTAAAGAATTTGCTTTGTTGAAGAAAAAGAATCCCGAATTGTATGATCTGATGGCCAAAACAAAACCGATGTTAAAATTGTTTGTTGATGTTTCGGTTGAAATCATGAATATTAATGAGGCAGAGGCTTAAAATGTGGATAAATAAAAAGGTGACTAAAATGATTAATCGTGATGAAATGTCCGTTGAAGAAAGAATAGAATTTGCAAATGATCTGATCATAGTTGCAGATGAAAGAATAGAAATTGCAAATGAAATGATCGAGGCTGCAAGAGAAATGATTAACTTTGCAAATGAAAAAATAGAAATTGCAGAGCTAAAAATGAAAATTGCAAATACATTCATCCAAAAGTTAATTGCTAAAATGGAAACGGATGACGAATTACTTGAAGGATATTCCGCTACCTATGAAATTATGGGATGTACAAAAGAGGAATGGGAAAAACTATCCTCATTATTGGATTATTGTTTATCTTGCAATACGTACAAGGTGATCCAAATATGACTGATAATCCGAAATCTGAACCCGTTGATGAAAAAGAATTTACGGATCTCGCCAAAAACCCGCAAATTAATAATGCTGCAAAAGGAAGTAAGCCAGAAGATGGATATAAAGATATCGGAGATCCTAAAAAAACCGATGTTTCAGCATCTTTCATGCTTAAAACAAGCAACTCTGACTTGCAATTTGTGATTGGATATGATGGCAAAAATTTCCAATTCTATGCAAAATACAAGGATGAACTTCATCCATCCTTTGTCAAAATCAAAGCCGATGATCTCTTTTCATATAATAAAAAGAGAACCATGGACGTTGCTAACTATATAGCACAAATTACTGAAGGAAACATAGAAGGAAGAAATGCGAAGTCAATTGCTGATGTATTAATGAATAAACTCGGTAATGAACATATCGATAATCTTAATGAACTCATTAAAGCATATAATAAGAGGCATCAAAGATCCCTTCATGATAAAGGTAGCAATATCGATATAAAGCCCTTCTGTAAACATCACCAGCTGGAAGAAACTCTTGGAAAGAAGATGTTAGAAACTGGAATTAATATTGTAAACGATGGTGCTACGGAAGATTATGTTGCCAGTTCGCTTGAAGAAAAGTACAAAGTATCTTCAGAAGCCGCATTTGAACTTGCTGACATATTAATGGATATGAGGTATGCTGAAATAATAAACAGCAAACCATCCGAATATTTTTTGGATGAAAAAAAGAACATCGATGTTCCATTATTGGCATCTGACATTAGGAAATTTTATAGATTCCTAACTGTTGGCAAGAGTGGTAAGAAAGACATCTACGTCTACAGGAATGGTGTTTATGTCAATGACGGTGTTGAAGTTATAAGGTGGATGGTCAACAGGTTATTACAAAAATATGTCAAAGAAAAGGATCGTTCAGAAGCCCTAAGATTCATTGAGGATGAAACTCAAATAGAAAGATCCGAATTAAACAATGATGCACATCTTATAAACCTCACCAATGGACTTTATGACATAAATAATGGGCAATTCATACCGCATACACCCGATGTGTATTCTACAATTCGAATTCCAGTAAAATATAACCCCGATGCAGATTGTCCAATGGTTAAGAAGTTCATGTCCGAAGTCGTTTCTGAAGAAGATGCTCAAACTCTTATTGAATATTCCGGATACTGCCTGATACCAGATACAAAATTGCAAAAAGCATTGATGTTATACGGAAATGGAAGGAATGGTAAATCTATATTCCTTCTATTCCTGGAAGATTTTATCGGAGAACATAACATCAGCGGGGTATCACTTCAAAAGCTTGATAAGGATAAATTCTCTGTTGCCAGACTATTCGGAAAATTGGTGAACATATCGCCTGATATTCCATCACATAGGATTTATTCAGACTCTACTTTCAAAATGCTAGTTGGTGGAGACAAGATACATGGGGAACAGAAATACAAGGATTCCTTCGAATTCGAAAATACAGCACGATTAATTTTCAGTGCCAACAATCTGCCCCCAATTGAAGATGGAACCTATGCGTATTACCGACGGTGGCTCTTAATCCCATTCCCAAATACTTTTGATGGAAAAAAGGAAGATAAAAATTTGCTTCAGAAATTATGCACTCCTGAAGAGATGTCGGGATTCTTGAATCTTGCACTTGAAGGTTTACACCGAATACTTAAGAATAACAAGTTTACCTATGAAAAATCCCCCGAAGATATTGAAAAAACATATCGAGCAAATATAAATTCAGTGGAAACTTTCCTTGAAGATTGCGTTGTGTTCGGTTCCAATGGGTTAATATCAAAGCAGGAAATGTATGAAAAATTTAAGGAATGGTGCACCGATAACTGTGCAATACCCATTAAATATAATGCATTTTGCAAAAAGTTGAAAAATGAAGGGGTGCAGGATCATCGTATTAATGATGATTCTGGAAACAAGGTATCATATTGGACTTCTGTCAGCTTTAAAGGTGTCAACATTTCACAAATGTCCACCCCGAAAAAGCTAAACTTAAAAATTTGCCAGAATTAATCCAATTCTGGACCTTTTTCTTTTTTACGATACTCTTAATTATTATCATTAACAAGAACTAGAAGTTTACTATAATTTCATAGTCAAGGTCCTTCCTTGACATCTTCCCATATATGTTCGTCTGGTTTGCATAATTTGTAATAGTTTTCAAAATTTGTAGAATCAGAGACTATCCCCAACTCCATGAAAAAGTCACTTGGATATTTTTGGTGTGGCTCTTCTACAAAAACATCAACAAATCTTTCATACAAATGCTTTAAAACTTCTGCAAAATTGTAGAACCAATATTCTTTTGGTTCATATGCATTAATCAATTCTTTGTTTTCAGCAAAAACACCTAATTCAGCTATATCAAATAATAATGCATTCGAATTATTAGGCCACTCCTTAATGATGATTTCGTTTCCGATTTTATGAAGATCATCTATAATGTAATGTATTGCATAATGTACTTCATTACCAATTGCTGCCCGAGCTATTTGTCCATATGCTGAATAGACATTATAAGTAGTAGAGTAATCATCTCGTTTCAATAATTCCATGGTTATCTGCTTTAAAATTAAGCTGATTGTCTCAATAAGATTTTCTCCATTTTTAGAAACATCATTTATTGGAGTGATCTTTTTAATTATTTTTGTATTCAGAAGTTCCAAATCATTAATTATTTGGTTAACCGGATTGTAATCTGATTCTGTTTTTGATGTATAATCGTCTCTTATGGATCGATGCTTTATTTGGTAGTCAACATTTACAATATCTTCTGCAATTGCACCTATTATTTCTAACCATCTTTGTATTTTTTGATCATCATAAGATTCTTTATCGATATAGTAATTAATCAAATTAAAAATACAGTCATTTCCTTTATAAGAATAGTCAACATGGAATGTTTTACTATTAAGGTCAAATGAATGAGTTCCAACACAATCAACTATTTTTTTTGCATTCTTAAAATCGTTTGTGTCGATAAGTATTTTCCCGATTTTTTCATAATTGTGAATTAAAATTGTATAAGAATGGTAATTTTCTTCGTGGATTGAGATTTTTGCTAGCTTTGTGTAATTTTCAATTATCAATAATACAATGTTCTCTTTGATCGTATCGTTAAGAGCATTGTCAAGTAAAATTGGAAATATTTTCTCATTCATTTTATCAATACATTTTGAGAAAAATTTATATTCTGATTTTTCAATTGCTAATGCTAAAATATCAAAAACTGACTCAAGATCAGACTCTTGACCAAGAGTTCTTATGTCTAAATTCAATTTTCTAATCTTTTCACCATCTCTCTTTATATTTTCTGCAAATGTAGGCAAATCAACTTTTTCATCATCATCTGTGTGTTGAAATGTATAATAAGAATGTTTTAAAGCGATAAGTGGACCCGATATATTTTCTTCTTTTGGATATTCAAATTTATTACAAACTTCAGAAAAAATATCGTAGCTACTTAATGATTTTAAATATAATTCGATTAGAGTTGATTTATTTGAATAACATAACAATTTGTACAATACGAATAATAGGAAGAATATTGGGAGAAATATGATAGGTAATTCAATATTTAATTCTCGACTGGTAGGTGTATGATAAAAATTTATTGCCAACACTGCAAAATAAAAAAGTAAGATCAATGCTAAAAAGAAACCATTCATTCTTTTAAATAATAATGTTTTCAATAACGGATGGTACTTTGGTTCTAAAACTTGGTGTATTGCGATACCAATGGTTATGATTATAGTAAATAATAAAATAATAGATTGGATTAGCTGATTCAATACATTTATCTTTATATCCAATACATCTCCGGTAGATTCAGTATTTCCTGTAACAACATTTGTAGTAGAATTTGTATCGTTATCAGGTAATTGACTGTTGTTTTTGTTAGATATGTTTTCATTTGTTGTAGAATCATAAGTTCCATTTTGAGTTGCAATATCTGAGGCATAAGCACTAAAAGAACACATTAAAGTCAGGGCTAAAACCACTAATAAAATTACATATCTGCGGGCAAATATTTTATACAATATTCTCATTAATTTTCCCCTAATACTTTTTCAAGAACAAAAGCATAATAAAATTTATAGTTTCTCTTTAAGATCGTGTGGGTAATTATTCCTTCTTACAAGCAAATATTCGCAATTGTAGATAGTTCCCTTGGACAATCCTTTAACTGATATGTGATATTTTTGGTCATACGATTGCGATTTGCATGAGTTCTTTGAATTCCATGACGATTGAAAGGCAGATGTAAATTAATTTAGTTACTCACTCGATGTTGAGGAGATCCAAAAATAGATTGTACTCCCCTTACATGAGCATTTGAGCAAATGGAATTTCAATCTTAGTGTTTTTCGATATCATGATATCAAGCAATCAAAGAACCATTAATTTACGAGGGTGTAGGGAGGTTCTACTCTAGCTTTTGGATATAGATAACTCAACATTTATCCAATCATCCAATTGTTTTAGTATCTTCAAAAGATCAATAACTTTGATATAATATAAACTAACTAACACTTTGCATAATAGTTTGAATCAAAATCGCTATATTTCAGGAAAATTTAATTTTTTTGAATAATGTAATAACGCATAAAATGAAATAAAACACGTTCATATTCAAATTTATATTCTTGAAAAATGTAGAATACTATATGCCTAAATTGATGTTTTGAGAAAATGAAGTTGAGTATATGGGTAGTAAAATAAAGCATAGTGCAGCACCCTCAATTGAAGGGACAATATATCAATTCTATATTGCTATTGACAAATGTTTTGAACTACTTGAAGGTGAAAAAATATTCATTGAGACGTATGGTGATGTAACTGTCTCTGGTATGTGTCAAATAGAAGTGAAACATTACACCGAAGATTTAACAGACCTGCATGAAAATGTTTGGAAAACAATCAATAATTGGTTACAAGATAATTTTGATACCGGTTTTTATAAAAATCTAATACTTCTAACAACTCAAAGATTCGGATCAAAATCATCATTCAAAGGATGGAATAATAGATTGAAGTCTGAGAAAAAGCAGATATTAGATGATATTGCTCTGAAGTACCAGCAACGAAATAATAGAAGTCAATCAACTGAAAAGTTACTTGATTCAGTCTTGGATGACACCAAAAAAGATAAGCTACTGGATATTTTAGACAAATTTATAATTTTTGATTCTTCGGCAGAAAGCACCACTTATTATGAAATGATTAAACAAAAACATGGAAAAGCTGTTTTATCTTCAAATGCAGATGATTATATTAATTCATTAATGGGATATTTACTTTCACCAGAAGTTAGAATTGGTGACGGATGGGAGATTACATATCAAGGTTTTACTTCCAAAGTGAGAGCATTAGTAAATCAGTTTCGATCTGGAACTACTATTTTTCCAAAACCAAGTTTAAACATTGATAATGATAAGATTGATAGTCACAATGAACACCTATTTGTAAAAAAAATAGAAGACATCGATTATCATGAGATAAAAGGTAAAGCTATTTCAGATTATGTACGCACAAATTATACTATTTCTCAAGAATTTAAAAAATATGCTGTCGAGAAAAAGCACTATAATGACTATGAACAAGAAATATTGGATACCTATAATCCTGCTTATAGTAAAGCTTCAAGAAACACAAATGAAACTGACAGAACAAGCGATTCAAAAGATTTCTATGATACAATTACTGCTTCAGAAGCTCCACAGTTCATACATTTCAATGACACTCCAAAGTTCTTTAAAAATGGAATTTTGCATGGTTTGGCAAACGATGAAGATAAAAATGTTGTTTGGAAATTAAAGGTGGATAAGGATGAGTAAATTTGTAGATAGCGTATCTCAAATACACAACAATCCATTTGTATTATCTCCTTTAATTGTTGAGTTTTTTAAGTATATACCTCCAAAACCCCAAAATCTCCTTTTAGCATATTTAGTGTTACCATTAGTTTTGCATGAAGACAGCAAAAATTGGTTGTCACGAGCTAAAACAACAAGTTCAATACATACATTGAAAAAGAACAAAGAGAACCTTTTTGGACTTCAAGAGAGAGTCTATCTCTATCAAGATTTAACAAATAAATGTATCCAATATGCAGTGGATAATGAAATAATTAAAATCAATGATGACTTAATTATTGAAGTGTTGAAGACAGAATATAACACTGCAGAATACCTGAAAAAGTCGCTAAAAGCATCATCAAATTTACATAAAGTTTTTCGAGATTTAGAGATTGTTGCCATATATCGATTATTGGGAGTTAAAATGCTATGAAAAGCTGTTTACTATATATTGGGGTGATTGACAAACTTGATAAAGTACATTTTGTTGAGTTTGGACCTGGTGTTAATGTAATAACTGGTAAATCATCGACCGGTAAAAGTGCAATGATTGAAATATTTGATTATTGCTTTGGGAGTTCTGAATTCACTATACCAGCAGGAATTATTACCGATTCTGCTCAACTTTATTTTATTGTGTTGTCAGTTAAAGAAACCAATATCATTTTGGCAAGGACTCCACAAAAAAAAGCAGTGTTTTTGAAAACTGAATCTTCTTTACCCAACATAGAAGATCTATCGATTGATTACTTCGATGATAATTATTTCATCAATTTCAAAGATTTTAAACTTGAACTTGGCCGATATTTTGGTCTTGAAATCGTCGACACGGATGAAGATCTGGAAGACCGAAAATATACAAAAATGAAAAAAGCTAGGCCATCTATAAGAAATATGACTCCCTTTATGCTACAACATCAAAACTTAATTGCAAATAAGCATGCTATCTTTTACAGGTTTGATGAAAAAGAAAAAAGGGAACATACCATTGATCAATTTAAAATATTTGCTGGTTTTGTAAACCAAGAATACTTTTTAATTAACCAGAAATTAGCAGATGAAGAGAGAAATCTAAAACAGTTGGAAAGGAAGCAAAAAAGCATTGAAGAGCAATTTGCTAAAAACTGCGAAGAACTTGAAAATTTATTAAAAGAATTCATTGCAATTACTGGTAATGAATGTTTAAAAGAAAAACCCAAAACAATATTGTCAAACCCAGCAAATTACCTAGATAAAATAAATTCTAAAAAAATAGAATCAAATTATGAATCAAATGAAGCCCTAATTCAGTTGCAAAATTTAAAAGAACGTAAAAATAATTTATTTGCACAACAACGAACTCTTCAAATTAAACTTAATGACATAAATTCATCGGTAGAGTATGCAAATAATTATAAGGAATACTTAAACGATGTTCCTGAAAAAGATGATGAAATTATTTATTTATCTCAGTGCCCCTTTTGTAAAACTTCAAATGAAAGTATTTTAACTGAGGCTAATCTGCTATCTGAGTCCATTAAATGGCTTAATGATGAATTAAGTAAATCCACTTACTTATTGGATTCTTTTGAGTCTGATAAAAAAAGATTTGAACAAGAAATTAAGCAAACTAAAAGAGAAATTACAGGGGTATACTCTGAAATTACAAAGCTTGAAAATATAACAAAAAATTTGAGAGCAAATCGTGATTTAGATGAACAAGGATTAAAAGTAAAATTAAAAATAGAAAACTTTTTAGAAAAACAGATTGCAGCAAATGGTTTAAATCTAGAAACGGAGATGAAAAATTCAAAGGATCATATTAAAAGTCTTAAAAGCACTCTCCGAGAAAAATACAATGTTGAACACAAGCTCAAAGATGCAGAAACATATATAAACAATACAATGAACCAAATTGGTAATAATTTTGATTTTGAAGAATCATACAAACCAGTTAACCTTAAATTTTCATTAGATCGTTTTGAACTCTGGAACGAAAAAGGTCAATATGAAAGAATATATCTTCGTTCTATGGGAAGTGGTGCAAATTGGTTATATAGCCATTTAACGCTTTTCATGTCACTTCACAAATACTTCTGCTCACTGGGTAGTCAATCTTTGCTTCCACCAATCTTGTTTTTAGACCAACCAAGTCAAGTATATTTCCCAACATCAATTGTAGACGATGGCAACAATTTTGATGCTTCAAAATTAAAAGAGAAGGAAGGCAAAAAGGAAAAAACTGATGACGATTTAGCTGCAGTGAATAATTTATTTGACCAAATTGTTAAATTTGCGAATAATACTCTCAAAGAAACAGGAATCAAACCTCAGATTATTATTACAGATCATGCAGATAATTTGAAATTGGATAATGCTGAATTTGATTCATTAGTAAAAAATCGAAGATGGAGGGACAGAGGTTTCATTGTGCCATCTGATAAAATTAGTGAAGTAAACATACTTGGTGAATAAAACGACAAAGATCCTTGGCCTATTTTTAAGATTTATGTCTTCGCCCGCTCTATTAATAGCAGCCATCGTTTACGTGCTGATCCCTGATGAAAGAGAATATCAAAGATATGATTATTAAGTGATCAAATGAGTTCTGCAAATTTTGAACCTCTGGAATCATTCATAAATTCAATAATTGGTATTGTTTCGCTATTAATTATTGCAATACTTTTAGCCGTATTTCTTGCAATATATCAGTATTTGAACATGGATGTAACTTTCATTATACCTTTACTTGAAGCAATAAATTCAGTTATTAACAGTCTTCAATCATTATTTGGTTAAGGTAAGTTCAAAATAAATTATTCTTAGAATCAGAGATTGATATTCTTATCCTGTCCAGTACCCTGTCCGCAGAATATCGCCATCAATAGGCACTGTTGGACAGGATGCAGGATAAAGCCCATATTGTAATCTCCACAGGAATATTTTCTCAAAATTTTTCTATAATAATCTACAATATGGCTTTTTTTCTCATCCTGTCCAGTAGATTAAGATTATTCAAATTTAATCAGGACAGGTTGTTGGACAGGTTACTACAAAGTTCAAAATAAAAAATTTACAGCATATCAAATAAGTTTATATAGTGTCAAATTAATTCTATATTATCATATTTATCTCCTATTTTTTCTCTTTTTCAGAACGAAGTCCATTTAAAATTAATTAATGCTGAAACACTTCGCTTAAACCTTATTTTAAACCTTCCTAAAGGCATTGCATTGCAAATCATACATTTCCATTTACTCATTGTTTTCTACTCTCAAACAGGCTGAGATTCACTCTGAGATACATTCAAAGCTATACTTAGTCCTCTTCAGAAGCTGCACCGAAGCTTCCAGAATACAGTCCAAAACGAATGTTTATATAAATAAATCGTAAAAAATATTATTAGGTCTACACTATGTGCAGCCCTAGGAGAAATTAATGAAAAAGTACAATGATAATTCACTTAAAAGTCAAATACTGAATGCGGTTCATAAGCTTGGAGATAATGCAATTTCCAGGAAGATACGTGAGTTAATCGAATACAAAGGTTCCAACTCCAACTTCAAGTCGGAAATCTATGCCCTTAAACGCAGGGGATACCTTAGCTTCGCTCCTGAATCAAAGGACAGAAAGGTAAAACAATACATTCTGACAAAAAAAGGAAAATTCCATCGGTTGCAGCCGGACTATTATCAAAGAATGAAGGTACAAAAACTCAATGCAACAGTCCATGGAATACTCAACGATGATGAAAAATTCACAGCAGCAGTCGATAGTGAAGTTGATAATAGAATGGAAATTATCGAGAAAAATGTTGAAAGCATTATAACCGGTAGTGCGAATAATTTCAGTGAACCCACTTCAAAAGGTGAAATGACTGTAGCGAATATAATCGCAAAGAAAGATAAAGAAATAAAAACTTGGCAATCTCGTTATTTCAATCAGGTCAATTCACGTCCTGTCGAAAGTAAAATCAATAAAACTACACAGCGAACTGCTAAGAAGAATACTGATGAAAAAAGAATTGAGGACAGGAAAAAACTTGCCAACCATTATTATCAGAAGAAGTTATGGCTGGATTTTGAATTTTTCTCACAATGGAAGAATATGGTTCCAGTGCTTCTTAGCGGAAAGAAATTCCTGAACAAGAGAAGCGTTGAAATTATGTCAATTGATGAAGCCAAGCGGGAGATGGATAGAGGGCATACCAGAGCAATATTGCAGTCCAATGATGAGATTCTAGCTTGTTGTTTCCGGATTGATAAAATAAATAAAGATGGGATAGTCGTCAAGAGCGATAGATTGGATTTGAAGAAGAATATGAAATGGTAAAATTGTATGTGGCATCCATCAAGTTCTGACTAGCATTTGATAAATGAAAACTCTATAAAATATTAATGCGGGTGCTGATTAAATTTTTATAGAGCAGGATGCTCTTAATCTATAATGTCTATGAAGAATTTTTATTGCGTCATTTGTGGTTCTGAACTTGAAGACCGTGGACATACGTGTTCCAACAAATGCCACTTAGCATTAATGGATTTTAAAGGGAGTTACAAAGAATATTTACCGAATGGATATTGTAATTTTTGTGGTAAACCCCATAGCCTAACAAAAAACCTTAGCCATAAAAATATGATACTCCTTCGACACCCTGAATGCTATTCTTCTTCATTTGCCAAGCAATTTTGTGATAAAAATAAGGTCGCTAAAGTAATGACAAAAGACATAGACACAAATAAAGAATTCAGATTAGCATCAGGAGAAAAGGTATATGATACTCTCACTGGGCTTTTAATGTGTCCAAAATGTAAAAATTATTCTCTTGAATATAATGATTGGAAAAAAGAATGGATTTGTAAATTATGCGGAACGAATTCTAATAAATCATTAATAATTAATTGGTATGCATTCAATTTAAAAGACAATGACAAATATATGATATACAAGAATCACGGCATTGAAGCACTTTCTGAAATTACGAAAAAACCTGTGGGCAAAATTGAACTTTTTATATCATCATATTTTGAGAATTGTTGTACTTCAAAGGGAGAAAAATGTCCATATCATACTTTTTTTGATGTACCTGATAATTATGAAGCAGCTAAAATCAGTCACTTGTTCTATGACATGAGAAATAAATATGTTCGATTATTGACTGCCACCAATATGCTTAAACATGGGATAAAAGAATCTGAAAAACGTTTCAAAATAAATGATTTAATCATCCTCGAGTTCTTTAAAAGTGAACTAGAGGAATTATATGAAACGATACTCCAATCAATTAATAGAATGCACGATTATATGATTGGATTTGCGGACGATGACATAATAAGAAACCAATGTGTTTATTATTCTGAAATAAATCCAAATATCATATACGTAACCGGCAAAGAAGAAAATGCATGTTATGCTTGGAATGATGCAATAAAAGGGCAGTTGGTTGGTGTATTTGGATTACCTATTAGTGCAATTATGGATTTTGCCCATAGTATTACTGAAACTTACATGGCATTTCAATTATTTTTGGAAAAGCAACCACATGCGAAGTTAAAATCCGAAAAAATAGAACCTATTGAAAAGAAGGTTTTGAATTTAATAAAATCTGAAAAAGGCATTTATCAAATGGATGTGTGGAGAACATTGGGAATGGACTACCGAGAGTGCTCAAGAATTGTGACAAAATTATTGAGTAAAAATTTAATTAAAAGAGAGAAAGCTCCATCAAATGTATTAGCTACCTACAAATTATTACCAAAATCTACAATTCATAAATCTGAATCAGCAGAAGATTTTCTGAAACAATATTATGTGGAACTGGACGACCTTATTAATTATGATTTTAAGGAGCCTGAATTATGGTATTGGACATTTAAAGAATCCTATGACCAAGATATCGTTTTTACAAATTTTGGCAATCCTGATTTGCAGTATAAGAAGGATATGCAAGAATTTGTAGAAAGCTTGCAAAAAGAGAAGCTTCCTTTCGAAATATTAGAGTCATTACATATTAGCTCAAGGGTGGTAAAAATTAATAATATTACATATTATGAAATTACGAATGAAGACCTTATTGAAATATATGAGGAAGATGGATATTTCATCGATATGATTCATGCAAATATCATAATAAATTAAAGATGTAATGATTGGAAGGTCATGTTCTGAGATTAATATTTTACGTATTATACCCATCCTTTTTTAATATCTTTTACAATCAGAGTTCCTGAATTTCTATTTCTTGAATCCTACGTAATGGGGTTAAATGATGAGGTATGTCTTTTTGGATAAAATCTTGGTTCTTCATCCGTTACAATTTTTATCCTTCCCTGAACCCATTTTTGTATCCTTAGTTTATTATCATTATCATGTTCAATTATTTCGCAATCAAAATTTGACATTTTGAAACGTTTCATATCGCTGACAAATATTTGATACTCAGCAAGAATTGTTACTTTTTGTTCATTATAGTCTTTGAAACTACAATCATCAATATTTCGATTGGACTCTCTTATTTGAATTTCATTCCACAACAACTTGTTCAAACTTTGACGGGATTTTGGAATATTTGGTTTTGGATTTTCTTTTGTTTGGTTATTGGTATGGACATCTGTAATATGCTGTTGCAAAAGAATTTCGGTAGGGAAATTTTGACCACAATATTTACAAATTTTATAAGTATGTATCTTTTTGATATGTTTATTCAAACTCTTTTTTGATTGGAACATTTCTCCACAGCATTTGCATGTGACATGCATTTCTTTAATATGCTTTTCCAAACCATTTATTGATTGGAAAAATTTTCCACAGCATTTGCATATGAAGTGGGTGTCTTTGACATGTTTTTTAAAACTCTTTTTTGATTGGAAAATTTCTCCACAGCATTTGCATGTGACATGCATTTCTTTAATATGCTTTTCCAAACCATTTATTGATTGGAAAATTTCTCCACAGCATTTGCAAGTATGCACGTCTTTAATATGCTGTTTTAAACTAATATCAGATTGGAACTCTTTATCACAATATTTGCAAGTATGCACGTCTTTAATATGTTGTTCTAACAGAATTTCTGATTGGAACTCTTTATCACAATATTTGCATATGATGTGGGCATCTTTAATATGCTGTTGCAAAAGAATTTCAGTAGGGAAATTTTGACCACAATAGTTGCAGTGGTAATGCACATTTTTAAGATGCTTTTTCAAACTTTTCATTGATTGGAAGTATTCACCACAGTATTTGCAGCTGTTATGCACGTCTTTAATATGCTGTTCCAACAGAATTTCTGATTGGAACTCTTTATCACAATATTTGCATATGATGTGGGCATCTTCAATATGCTGCTTCAAAAGAATTTTTGATTGGAACTTTTCATCACAATATTTGCAAATATAAGTATTCAGCATTTCATCGGAATATACTATATGCTTTCCTTCATCCTCTCCATGAATTGTTGGTAGTGGAGTTTTTACAGTTGATGAGGATTTAGCTTTAATAAAATCAAGTTCACCTTCATCTTTCACTTCAGTAACGTATACAGAAGTCATACAATTGCTGCAAAATTCATTAAATCCAACAGTTTTTCCACAACTTCTACATATCAACATACAATTGCTTTAATTATTAAATATATATAAGCATGCCTAAAATTAATTTATATTTAATATGTTAGGAATATATTGCTAAATTTAATGCTATCGGAATTATAAGTTCTTAAATAAAATAAATCTTTAATTTAATTTATGGATAAAGAAAACCGTTCATATCTGAAAATCAAAAGAGAGCACTTACAAAAACTAAGACACATAACGGTTAAAGACCAAGATTCTTTTTTTTCAAGATATCCAAAATATAATTTATTTCGTGAAAAGATTTACTGTATTCTTTTAGTTCAAGGTGCAGCTTTGCATTATGTTAATGGAATTAATGGGATTAAAGATTTTGATGTCCTAGTATTATACAAAGAAAATGGCAATAAATATGATGAAGATGGCAAGTTGATACGAATTTATCCAAAAAGAGTATGTTCTTATGATTGTGAGATGGCAGAATTTGGTCGGTATCCAAATGATGATATTGATAAATATCCCAATCGTAGAGTTGATGTTTTAATGAGAGAAATTGGAAATGATTTAACAGATAATTCTGATTTGATTACAGCAATTAATAAATATTTTGAAAATGGCACTACCCAGTCTATAAAAGAATGGAGAAAAAAGGCTGTAGTCGGAATATGGCCAGATGAGATTCAAAGCAAAGTGATGTGGCATAAAGAACTCATACTTGATTAATTACGAGAATGCTGTGTCTTTAATAGAATGCTGTTCGATACCCTCAACTTAGTCATTTAATTTAAATATGAAGATAACTTCTATACAATTCTGATAAATGAGGTGAATTATTATGGACTATTTTTGCTCAAAGTGCAAAGAAGCGATTACATCTAAAGAATATGATTATTCTATGAACAAATACAATTGTGCTTTATGCCGAGAACATCAAAAAAGTTTCTCCAGCACAAATAATCCAACAATAAAATCTAATAATAATTCAATTTCTGAAGAACCTACTAAAAAAGATTCCCAGAGCGGTCTATCCAAGAGGGAACATTATTACAAAGAGAGCATGATTAAAGGCAGGATTGCAGAAACTCTTATTGAAGAATTGTTTTTGTCTTTAGATTATTCTGTTTTCAGGTACGGTATGGAAAACACTGTGCCCGGAATAATGAATCTTTTAAAGGGAGTCAGAAGTGATGTGGCTACAAACATCAGGCGTATGCCAGATTTCGTGATTCAAAATAACAAAGGGGAAGTCTTTTTTATTGAAGTGAAATTCAGAAAAAGCGAAGAATTTAAATTCAAAGATTTACCCAAAGATTATCCATATGAAAACTGTTATTTTGTTGTCGTTTCAAAGAAGCACATAAAATGCATCTCATATGAAGAACTTAAAAATGGTAAAGAAATAACTCCAAAATGTCATAATTATTTGGGCAATAGAAAGGAGTTTGAATTGGATAAAGATGTGATTGTTGATTTCTGTAATTTTGCAGTGAAGTTCTTTGATTCAGTATGAGTTATTTTCTGGTAGTAATCCCAACAATAGTATAGGAACTGGAATCGGCAATAATTTGAAATATCGATATGCAAAATCAAATTCTGCCATGTTGCTAACACTCGATGGTCTTGTTGGAAAGAACTCTTTTGGGGTAGTTGGAACAATCAGCACCGCAAGTGAAAGCAAGTTTTTTGTTAATCCATAATGGAATTTGTAGTAATCACGGTAGATAGTGGCACTGTTTCCAAACTGAACTTCTATGAATACATCATCCTTTTGAAAATCTCCTATCAGCTTCGGATTATCGTGGAGTAATGGTTTCTTTTGCCAATCAGATTTTGAAAATTCAGCTTCAAATGCCTTGTTATATGCTGTTTGATGTTGGAATGTATTATTGCCAACTTCAATTTCAAATTCAGGTTTCCACTCTATAGCATCAATGCAATCAAATATCTCATGGACTTCATCGACATTGCGTAGAAGCTTAGGACTGCAAAAGAAATATTCTTCCTTAAATTTCATGAATTAGCCTTCCATTCAACCTTTTCAAGCATCTCCCCAATTTCCCTTCCAATATTCATAAGTTCACGATGTCTTCTTTCATCTCTAGAATAATGTTGCTCTGTTGAAGTCCATATAACAGCAACGTTTCCTATCACAATTTTTCTTGCAATATTCCCTAAATAGTTATGAGAATTGGTTACAACAACACGATTACCTTTATCGCTAAATCTAATTCCACCAGACTTCTCAAAACCTGATTTTCCATTCTTAGCGTAAAAACCGTTCTTTTCAGAAAATTTAATAACATCATTAATATTATATTTGCATGTTTCAGCTTTACATGTTTCAGTTTTATCGATTTTAGAATCTGTAAAAATAATTGCATCTATAATCCCAATTGCTACCAATGCCGTCACTCCAAACAGCATACATACAAAGGAGCCAAACAAAAAACCTGCTGTTTCATAGTAAGTACCATAACTTTTTGCATCTATTAAATATAATATAATATTGCCCAAAACGAAACTATAACACGCAAATTTAGTGACAACAAGTTCATCCTCATTTCCAAGACCTAATTTTTCATATATCATTTTTTCATTGTCCTTTTATGATTCATCGCTCCATCATCTTTTTCACAACAAACTTCCATGCCATTACCTCATTCCTTCAAGACATACTTATTTGTCAGACGTTTTGCTTCATCAAGTCCTCTCGTAAGGTAAACAGCACCAAATAATGCTTCAAATACTTCAGCATTAGGCGTTACATCATCCATTTCAAATGTTTGATTCTGAATGTCCATATATTCGAGAACTTTTAATTTTATGGCAATTGGTGCAAAGTTCTCATCCTGTTCAATGCCAAGTGTTGTTTCTGTACCTTTTGCAGTATCAGAGAGCTGACCCTTTGTCCAATCTGGATGTTGCTTATAGAGGTGTTCACGGATAATCAAACGAAGAACAGAATCACCTATGAATGCAAGCCGTTGATTGTGATTTACTAATGAATTGTTGCTGCTATGAGTAAGTGCAAGCTTGTACATCTCCAATTCATCATCTGTGAATTCGAATTCATTATCCAGAAATTTGTACATGAATTTGATAACTTGTTCCACGATATCGCTCTCATTCACTTACATTCATAATTATTCCTCAATTCATCGATTTCATCAACAATTTTGAAATACTTTAAGTCATTAAATATTTTCTTAGCCTTCTTTAGATGATGGCATGTTTCAACATTCCAATTATAAGAATTGGCAATATCTATCCTTACACTTCCTTCCCAATATTTAGATTTTAATTTATTTTTTGCTATTGAAAGTGCATGATTCAAATGCTTATTAATTTCAATTTCGTGACCATTGATATTATGTTTTAGCTTGTTCTCTACTTTGTAAGCTGCTGCAATATTGCAATTGTTTATCGTAGAATTCCAATCTTCTGCTAATAAATCCATTTTTTTATAATTAATAATTGCATTGGAGATATGCACTATTGCTAAAGACTTATTGTTTTTTAATTTGTATTCTGCTGATGAATGATATGCAGAACCAACATTGTAATAGTTAGTATATTCTAATTTCATAGCATCTGATTCATAAATATGAATAAATTCATCACATTTTTTGTTTATTTCATCTAATTTAATTCTTGAATCAATGGAACAAACTAACACATCAAGAAGGAGAATATCATCTTTCAATATTTTTGCTAACTTTTCTGCTTCATCAATAGGTTTTTGAGCATTTTCAAACATATACATACGGGAATATGACTTTGAAATACCAATTAAACTGTGAATTTTTTTGAGAGTGAAATGATTGTATCCCTCTTCGATTTTAACCAGTTTGCTAAATATCTCGTATGATTTTTGATATGAATGTAAAGCTCCTTCAATATCTCCCATTTCGTATAAATTTTGGCCTTCATTGAGCAATGATTCCGCTTCCTCCCACAATTTAGTGTTATCATCATTTAAGCTTTCAGAATCAACTTTTGAGTTGAGGTACTCATTTAATTTCATTGTAGCTTCTTTGTTTTTTTCATTAGCTTTGTCCCTATCATCTTCGTTCATAGTTTTGTTTTCACTATATAGCTTAATGATTTCATCATCCAAAAGCACACTTTCTGAGTCTAATTGTTTAAAATATTCAATTGCATTTTTTATTGGGGATTCAGATGCCTTGCCAGTGAACATTAAATTAGCTTCATAATTTGTAGAGAAACCACCTTCACTTAAGTTCGAAGAACCAACAATTATAGTAGCATTGTCATCTTCGTTCTCGAAAATATACAATTTTGGATGAAAATTAGTTCCATGTACAATACTGCAATTTATTCCTAAATCTAATAGTTCACGAAGAGCTTCAACATCAGTAATCGAAAAATCCAGACCCGTAATGATAGAAATTTTAGTATCAGTATTTTCTTTAATACTTTGTTTAATTAAATCCAGTCCTGAATTTTTCAGAAATGCTACAGCAATTGAAACTTTATCACTTGAATCAAATAGCTCTGGGATTTCATTATTAAGGTCGTTTGATATTGAATCAATGAATTTGATTGTCATTTAATGTTCTCCAATTCCATAAATGATTTGTTAGAAATACAGCATCCACACTTCAAAGTTGATATTAAGAGCATATTTTTAAATGCATATATACTTTTTTATATTTTTTTATGTATGTACTAATTCCTGTACTAATTTTATTTTTTCTTAACGGATGTTTGAAAGCCAGTATTTTTCAATCACATAATATAGGTGTTTGCCGCCTTCATCACCTTAAGATAAAAAGAATACATTTATTTTAAAATCTTTAAGGTTGCATTTTAAAATAAAATAAATGATTATTAATAGTTTCAAGACACACTAACAACAGTAAAATTATATTTTGATGTGTAAATATGCAACTAAAATCACTCTACATGCCAGACAGTATTATCCAAAATGATGAATTTCCAGCCCATGTTACTTGGAACAAGAATGATAATTTAGAGATAACTGTAATTTTGCCAGAAACAATTGAAATTAAAGAAGTGTATAATGTACCTTCCGAATATATTGAAAATTTAGAATCGTCTTCTGCGAAGTTTGATGAATTTGAAGTAAATGGATATTTAGGCTTTGTTTTTAAGACACGATTGTTGAATGAATCAAAATCAATTGAAGATGTAGAATTTATTATTAAAGATTTGGATACTTCAAAAACAAAACGTTTTGTCAAACAAATACAGTTGTTCAGACCAGCAATAGAGTTAATCAAAACACCATCAAATATTGTAATAAAACATGATTCTGAGGATAATTTAATTATTGATGAAAAAATTCACCTTAAAAATTATGGAAATGGAACTGCTTTAATCTCGGTGAAGATAGATTCTGAAGATGGATTTAATATGGCAGTTCCTCATGAGATTGATGATTTCAACACAAAAGTACTACATACATTTGAAACTGAGCTAGAGGGTCTGAAATCAGATTATCCAGAACATTCTTCTCTTCTTGATGACTTTTATTCTTTGCTCAAGGAACCAATATCTCTAGACAAAGACACTAAAGCGAAAATTGAATCTATTGAATCAAATTTTGTATCAATATTTGAAGAAAACGAAAAATTCCATGAAGGTTTCTCATTGTGTATCTGGAATGCCTACATAAAAAATGTTCAACTTGTTACTAAAATAGAAAGCTTCATGAGTTATCTTAATTCCGTAGGTAAAAATAAAATATTATTGCTCAATTCGATTGAACTTTTAAAATGCGAAAAAATGGAAGGGAATATAAAACTATTGATAGAAATAACTGACCTCAATTATAACGATTATCCAACAATAGAAATCCCTAGTATAGCTATCAATTGTGAAAAGGAATGCAAAGTTCCAATATACTCTTTGTTTGAATGGAATGGTGAATCAGGAGCAGGTGAGTAAATGTCTTATGAATTGGCACAAAAATTAACGGACCATGCATTAAAAAATGCTTCAAAAGTATACGACACAATAAGGGGCTCATACAATGTATTCCCACCAGAGATTGTAATTTATTGCCCTGAAAATATCCAAAAATATTCCATTGTTTTCGAAGCAAAGGGTGGATTTCTACCTAAAAAAATTAAGTTCCCATATGGAGCTGCACGTAGAATCAAACTGAGACCACTTCGTGGATTAACAGATTTATCAGATGCAGTCGTTCGGACAACAGATGGATTTGAGCTAAAAACAAAATCAATGGAATCTGAAGATACTTTCATATTGGACTTGGAATACGATATCCAAGACCCTAACTATATAACTTCTTTAGTTGAGCGACATCATGCAAAAGAAATTCCGAGTACAGATAGTCATGAATATTGGATGCATGCTGAATTAAAACATCCGAAAGTACTAAAGACAAAATATGGAAAGCTTGAGTTGCAAGATATTGATTTTAACGTTGACGTTGGCATAAGTGGTGATATAAATACTGTAATCCCAGATGCATTCAAAAAAGAACTACAAATTGGGGTTGAGATTTTAAAAGAAACAGACCCTCACCGATTCCACCAACTTGGTGTAGAGAAAATACAAGCAATGCGTTCTAGGGGTAAGAAGAAAACAGCTGTTGAAGCTCTGGGTGCACTTCAAGAAGTTTTCATACCACAATCATTCTGCAAATATATAGACGTGGAAAAAGATTTTCATTATTCTGACTGCTTAAGGGGAAATAAATGTCATGACACCGTTCCATGGAATTTAACTTGGCCTAAAACAATGAAGGTCATATCAAGAACAGACTTAAACCTTGATAATTTTGCAGCTGAAGGTATTGTGAAATACAATAGACGGAATTTTGTCGATGAGGTCGGAAAAATTGTAGGATATAAAAAATAATATATCCTTCTAATTTTTTACATTTTTCTGAAATTGTTATTCCATTTGCATCTAATATCTTTCAGCTATTTTACATTTAAATAATAATGTATATATATAAATTCAAAGTTATTAACTTTTTATATGAATGTAAAAAGTAAAGTAAAAGCTGGACTCTACATCAGGACATCTACTGATAATCAGAGTGAATCGATAGAATTACAGAAAAAAGAATTAAAAAAATACTGTCAAGCTAAAGGATACGAAATCGTTGAAACGTATATTGATTTCGGTTTCAGCGGTAAGAATACAGAGCGTCCTGCATTTCAGAATATGATACAAGGTGCAGAAATTGGTAAATTTCAAATTCTACTTGTAACCAAGATTGACCGTTTTGCAAGGTCGATTATTGATTGTCTTATTAATGTTGAAAAACTGGAATCGTATGGAGTTGCATTTGCAGCAACAAGCCAACCTATTGATACATCGTCAGCTATGGGCAAACTTACACTTCAGATTATGGCCTGCTTTGCGGAATTTGAACGTTCCATCATAAATGAAAGAATGAAGGCTGGAAGAAAAGCTGCTGAGCAAAGAGGTGTTGTTTGTCATCGACCAAGGAAAGATATTCCCCAAAGGAAGCTTGAAGAACTTGTTGGGAAAGGATTATCTGCCAATGCATGCGGTAAATTCTTTGGAGTAACTGCTTCGACTATTACACATCGATTGCTTGAATATGGATATGTTTATGAAAACGGAGAGTGGATGAAAAGCTCAGATTCCTTGTAATCTAAGTATTTTTGATTTATTCAGGATGAATCATAGCAGTATGATAATCATTGCGAAGTATTATGCAAGATTTTGCTGGATATTGAAAGGGATTTGAGTTACAGCATATGGGAAGTATGATAGTTAGAATGATAAAATCATCATATCCCTTCATCAATGAACCACTTTCTTATGGCATCCTTCGGTTTATCAAAGCCAGCATCTAAAAAAATAGCACCTGCAATCGCTTCAAGCGTTTCAGCTAACACATGATCACTATTGCCATGATTTTGAATTATTTGGCCTTTTCCTAATCTTAGAAAAGGTTCGATCTTAAGTTTACGGGCAGCATTTGAAAGTCCTTTCTTTTTCTCAAGTTTAATACGTGCAGGAGTTATTGTCCCCCCACTTCTTTTCCCAGATCCCATTAACATCTCTGTTAAGGCAAGCTTTATTACAACATCTCCAACTGTTCGAAATTCATTTTGATCCTTGCATAGATGTTCATTTGAATATGCTCGTGTCGTAAGTGCTTGGATTAATAGTTCTTTATTACTGAAATGGTATCCAAGAATTTCTTCTATATTGCCCGTCATGCATCACCTGTTACGAATTAAATGATATTAACATATCAAACCAAAAGGAAAACCACTTTGTTATTTCAATCACTTCTTAAATGATATGACTCATCAATATTCTTCATTTTTGTCCTTTTCAAAATCGAACGACACTTTTGACAAAAGGGATCTTGGGTAAATTCACTTTTAGAAATAATCTCTTTGCATTTTGTACAAACAAATACAACTTTCTCTTTTTCGATTTTCTTCAATGATGTTTCCGTTTTGATGTTTATACACGTCTCAAAAATAGGTATAATTACTTGCAGTTTATGTTTGAAGATTTCATCATCATTTTGAAATTTAGTAGATACAAGTTCTATATTTGGTGTTTCAATAGGATGTGATGTTCCTTTAACTTGCATTAAATTCAATCCTCTTTTTCGAATTTCATCTACTTTTATGAACATCTCTTCTATTGAATCATTATCCAGTTTGTTTGATTGTATTAGAAACTCCTGCTTGTAATCAGGTCGTTGACTAAAATGATTATTTTTTATTTTACTGTTTACTTTTGTTGAAAATGAATCATCCAATTGACTTATTTTCTCAAGAAGATAGTTTTTTTCGCTGTTGTGAAACTCATGAAGGATATTTTTCAATTTTTTCACACTATTTAATGTATTGGCATCAAGCCCGATTACCACATTTTGTTCATCGTCATCGATTGAAACATAAATGTTTGGTTCCATCCGGTTCTTTGCCTCATTCATACTTCTCTCCGAAGGTAGTGGTAGCATCAACCATTCTTCTTTAGAGATCCATTCTGAGATTATTTCATTATCATCTTCAACGTGCTTTACAAGATTGTCACCAAGTACATCTTGTGCAATCTGATAGAGTTGAACATATCTTTGAATCTTCATTCCTCTATCACCAAACTCCATATTCTTTTTAGCGGTAACTCTGCTTTAAGTTCATCATCAAACCGTTCATAATACTTGAAAATTTCAGCAAGTATGTTTCCCTGATCCCACAATCTTGTTGTGAAAAATGCATTTTTAGCTTCCTGTTTTGCAGCAGAGTTAAATCCACCCCATGAAACTAAGAGAGCTTGGTCAGCCCCAACAGTTGACATTACGCCTTGTAGTTCCCTGAGTATCTTCACATCTACTGGAGAATATGATGATTTCACTTGCACACATATCCTTGGATTTTCAAAGCCTAATGGACCTGATGCTGCAAGTATATCAATCCCACCATCTCTTCCCGGTGGTGAAACCCTCGTAATGTATCCCTGTGCCTTTAGAATTTCATCAACAAGTCTTGCTAGACCATGTCCTTTGAATTTTGATTCAATATACTTTACAATTTGATCCCTGGAATAATCCTCAATATCAATAGTTTCTTCTTGATCATTTTCCGTTTCAATTTGTGGCACTTCATTGCTTGTTCCTTTTGGTTGTACTTCCCCTTTCAGAAGCTTCATAACACGGTTTTTAGCATCATTTCTCTGGATTTTACACACCGTCATGAACGCACCAAGAGAATATAGAATATCTTGGTCAAAAGCAGATCTTGGAAGTGTTTTCAACCATTTCACAGGCCTGATGTGTCTTACATTATCAGACAATTCTTTGTAAGTGTAATTCCCATCTATCTTTCCAATAGCAATTGATGATTCAGTTTTCAGAGGAAGTGCTACCAAGTCACCAATTTGCATCTCTCGGACAAATCTCCATATTTGTCCAACTTCATTGCCTGCTTTGTTCTTACTAGCATCGGGATATTCTTCTCTATAGATTTGATATAACTCATCTCTACTTTTGACGCTGGAAAGGTCTGGAAATTCATTCCAGCCTATTGTGACGACATTTTCTTCTAAAGCTACCTGTTCCTGTTCCCCGTGACTACCTGCTCTTACTAACCAAAAACTCAATTAGTTTCCCCCCTATTCACTAAATCAACATCATAATTTATCGTCAAGCATCTTGCTAACATATTTCTCTCCTTCTTCAAGGAAGAAAATATGATTTTCTTCATATTTATTACGAGAATTTGTATGGAATATCGTTTGTACTTCTCTAAATGGTGTTCCAGATATAATGTAAGAATCCAATACAATTTTCTGTTTTACTCCACGTTCTTCTAATTTTTCGGCAAGAATGCTTTCAATATTCTTTATATATTCGTGAAGTTTTATTTTTTCATCTTCAAAACCATTATCATACATTTTTGCTAATCCTTTAGGATCTGCAAAAATAATGTGTTGTTTATCATTCTTTTTTATCCATACAATGAAATCAGGATAGTAATTGAGCGTCTCAACAAAGAATCCAACACCTTTTCGAGGAATGTTCCTGAGAACAAACAGTTCCTGTTGTTCGGAAAATTTGGATTTGTTCTGCTGAACGTACTTTTTTAAATGCAAAAGGAATTCATTTTCACCTTTGTTTAAGCTATCTGGAACAATCTTGTATTTTGGAGAATTACTTTCATCTTTGACAAACAAAGGTTGATACAGGTGTTTTTCGAAGTAAACGTTTGGAACATATTGAACTTCGTCTCCTGCATACAACTCTTCAAAGCTTTCTTTTCTTAGATTTTCTTTCAGAGAATTAATCGCATCAATGATCTCCACATCGTTTTCATTGACTGTTACTCTAAAATTCCTGAACTCAAAATTACCATTTGATTCGGTGATAGGAACAGCATCAATATTTGATTTAGTCCAGACATTTCTATGGCGATTGTGAACGCTTTGTAGATATTTCTTCAAGATTGACACAACAATCTCTTCAAGATGCCAAACGTCTTCAAATTTAGTAGGAGTTATATCATCATCCGGACATTTCAAGAAATATGTATTTTCATTCCGTTCGATTATTTCACGGAGCACTTCTTTTGAAAAGATCATGTTGTTCCATGACTTTGCAACTTTAAACTCAAGAAGTGAGAAATATATTCGTGACCAATCAAGTAAGTCAAGATATTTATGTTCGATTACTTTTGCTTTTGTTTCAGATTGAGCACCTATGCCACGGTTTTCCTGACTTTCAATTATCTCAATCTTGGGCATGAGGTCAACTTCAACCTGTTTAATATTTTCATCGGCTTTTACTTCAAAGAAGTCTTCTTTTCTAAACCTCTTTTTATCGACATATGGGATTAATAGATCTTCTTTCAGATATCCGGTGTTAAGTTTTATCGGAACTGGAATATCTACATAATTTTCAGAAGGCAAACCTTCGTTTTCAAGATATTCCTTGAATTGATCCATATAATTTGCTTCAATCCCGAAGATATTGAGCTTTTCAAGAACATGCAAACTCTCAGGTGCATATTCATCCACCGCTTTGCTTCTCTTTAGCGAATGGTTTTTCCCTCGTAATCGTACACCACGACCAAAAAGCTGGATTATTTGTGTTCCTTCACTTTTTCCAATGTTGAGAAGTCCCATATTTGAAACTCTCCAGGAATTCCACCCTTCTATGAATTTCTTTGCTCCGATGAGCACATTTATGTTTGAATTTTTCTTATTAATATCATTAAACAAGGAAGTTCCCATTTCATCTTTGTTTGTATTTATACCAGCCTTCTCAGCGAGTTTCAGGAACTGTGCGTCATCTCCTATGTTTATAACACCAAAATATTCCCCTAAACCACATTTTAGTGCAATCTCGCCTGCAGCATTCTTTATGTTGAAGAGGTATAATGGTGCTTTATTTTCGCTGTGAAAAATACGCTTGAGGACATCTTTAAAGATAACTTCCGGAGTGTAACCACCATCTCGTAAGTATCCAAGTCGTTGTTCAGGATATGTTGGCAAGAATATGTCTCTGTCGTTTTTATCTTTAAGGCCTGAATTCCCCGAGAGTATCTTTTTGATATTATCTACAGTCCAATTCTCTTTATTGTTGAGTGCAAGATCGAAGAATTTTATAACTTCGAGTATGTCTGATTGGTTTTGTTTTCCCTGAACTTTACTCCCTACAAATACCCATAGTGGATCTTCGATATTGTATTCTTCAATTTCATCAAAATATTTTTCAAAAACAACCTTTTGTTCGTATAATGTGAGAAGATTAGCGAGCATTACTAAGTGTTTAGTCGGTTCAGAATATTTTGAATCTTTAAGATTCAGTATACTGAACTCTTTACCATATCCATCACTATGGAAGTAGCGGTAGGAATAATCAAAGATAATTGATTTCCCATATTTGTGAAGCAAATCAAGTGAATCTTTTTTATTTGCTGCAGCAACAGCTTGCCCGAATGTTGCACTGTATTCAAAAGCAAATCCTTCTTTTGACAGCTCTTCTCGGAAGTATTTCCATTTATTTCCACCTGAACCTTTGTGACCCTCATCAACAAATATGAGGTTTTTCTGCCCAAAGCTTTCAATGTCTATAGTTACTCCCTGACCTTTCTTCTCGTCTGTAAGCTTGTGAATATCAATAACCTTTACCACATTATGTCCAGCGTACTGAGACATGGGACCAATGTTCTGGGAACGGAAGAGTTCACATGGAATGCTACTTTTTTGCATTTCTTCGATGTGCTGTTTAGAAAGGGATTCGGTGGGAGTAACTAATAGTATGTTGTCAAGTTCTATTTTGTTTGGCCCTTGATTATACTTCATAAACTGAAGATAATTTATGTGCAACAAGAAAGTCTTTCCTGCTCCTGTTGCCATCCAGAATGCCAATTTTTTAAGATCTTTCTTGACAAAACTAGGATTAAAATCTTTGTTTTTCTTTCTGGAATGAATAAATTCTTCTGGACTTGGGGTTAGCCCGTTCATCAGTTTAATGGGATCATCGAAATAGCGGTCTAGATATATCTCAGTGAAAAGAACGGAAAGGTATTGGAAATATTTCAACCGTATAGGTGTCTCTTGCTTGATATTGATGTAATCCACATACTCTTTAATATTGGAGTCATACTCTTCGAGTTTCGTTCTTAAATGTGAATTAATGCTCTTTTGGGAATAAAGTACATTGAAGACGTAACTTCTACCCTCATCATCAAAACCATCCTCTACATTTTTTAGTATCTTTTGAAACTCATCAAAATTCTCCATCCCAAATAATTTGTTCATATAATTGTTGAGCACGAGATAATCATCGAGTCGAACTTTCTTATTATTAGCTGGAACCAAGTCTTATACCACCATGAGTTTCTTGAATTCTGGTTCTATTGGTAATGCTCGTTCCACATAGAAGTCGGCATTTATGTAAGTCTTTGAAGGTTTAAATTCAGCAATGATTTTTTCTTCAATGAACGTTTTATCTTCTTTAAGATCAAGGTTTTCACAATCTCTCCAAATAATTAAAATTGTGTCCTCCTCTTTCTTGCCTACTACTACTTTGTAGTAAGTACCATTATTATCAAAAGTCCTGATATTTTTAACATGAATTCCTAGCAAATAGTTGAAAGTTTCAACCAAATCCACTTTCTCTTCCTTCAATTCATTTCCATTTGCAATTTTAAGTGTATAATCAAAAGGCTTGTTCAGTTTCTCTATATTTAGTCTGCAAGGACTTTTGTCCTTGGTCTCAAAGTCGAGCATGTAACGCAGGAAGTATCCATCCATATCCATGAGTGTTCTCTGAACAGAACCGCTTTCTGTAAATTCAATGTTGTTGAGTGTATCTTCATATTGTTCAAGAGACTGGTACTTGAAAATATGACTTATACCTTCATCAGACAAAGGTTTTCCACCTTTCCATTTGTCTGAATACATTACTTTCTGGATGCGTGGTTTAGTAACACTCTCAAAATATTCGCCCATTTCTACAAGAATATATTTTCGTTTACCATTATCTTCTTTGTTAAGATTTAATACAGCATGACCTGTTGTTCCGGAACCAGAAAAAAAATCAAGTATAATGTCACTTTTGCTGCTATTTATGGCAACAATATATTTTATGAGATCAGTTGGTTTAGGATAATCAAATACTGTCTTATTAAACAAATTTTTTAGCTCTGTATTTCCATTTCTTGTTAAGGCGATATTTAAAAGAATACTTCGTGGTTTAATTCTGTACTCATTTCCGTTTTCATCATAAAGATACATTTTAGTAAAAATTTGCCATTCATCATTTCTATTTTTAATGAAGTCAATTTTTCCTTCATCTAATTCTTTAAGAAATCTTTTTTGTTCCCATCTCCAAATTGTAGGTGGGTAAATTTCAATCCCATCTGGGCACTTTATAGGATATCTTAAATTAGGTCTATCAGTATCAATACCTGTTTGATATAGGTTTTTTCTTTTGTAAGGGCCAAACTTTTCAAAGTTTTCATCATTATACTTATATTCTGATTTTAAAGTGCCTGTTAGACCTGTAAAGTACTTTTCTTGTTTAGTTTCATCTTTAGAAAATAATACCATGTACTCATGATCTGCTGCATAATATCTAGCATCAGAACCCCCACCAGCTTTCTTTTTCCAAACAAGCTGTGAAATAAAATTATTTTTATTAAATACATTATCCATTAAAAGTCTCAAGTTTGGTGATTCTATATCATCTATACTGCTATAAATCACTCCAGATTCATCTAATAATTCTTTTGAAGAAAGTAGACGGTCTTGCATCATCGTCAACCAACTCGAATGCTGATAAGCATCTTTGTAGATGAATTCATCACTCCCTGTATTATACGGCGGATCAATGTAAATACACTTCACTTTCTCAGCGTACTTCTCCTTCATTAGATTCAATGCCTGCCAGTTCTCGCTATTGATCATAAGCCCACCAGTGGCTTCATCAATGTCATCAAATGAAGCAAGCAGCCTGTCCTTGAACTCATATTTAAAGAACTTCGTATCAATCACAAGATACAGATGTTCTCTTAGATATGATTCATTAATGTCCTCATTTCCAAATGAAGTAAGATTGGACTGCTTTTTCTCCCCAATATAATTTAATTCACTCCATTCATTGAGCTGATCTTCATTCTGCACAATTTCTGAATAAAGTTCGTCAGGCACATTGTCCAGAGTCACACAATAATCTGTCTTCACAACGAATTTTTTCTTCTCAAACAGCATTTTCTGGAAATCCTCTATTTGTGCAAGGAGATCGATAACCTTCAAGCAAATATTCTTCATAACCTTTGCTCGGGTTACATATTGCTCCACAGTCACTTCATTCTCAGTACCTAGATCATCCAGATGGAATACTTCATTTTTGATGTAGAAATCCAGTTCTTGGGAGAGAAAATTTTTCAAGTCCTTGTGGATGAAATAATCAGTGGTATTCTTTTTTGTGTAAACACCTAAATGCTTTTCAAGAACTTTTCTTTTTGTGCTTTCATTCACAAATTTATCTAAAGCCGTTTTCAATCCAGGATCTGATACCCTTGAAATGATTTCTTCGTTAAGTTTTGTTAGGATGTTCTCTTGAACATTCGTTTTACCATATTTTGTTTCTTCTTCCTGAGTCAATCCTCGGTATTCAAAGAAAATGGTCAGTTTCTTTTTTGAATCATTATAATCAAGAGAATTATCGGAAGAAGACAACACAAAGAAACGCTTATCAGCTTTGTTGTTATTAGCGGTTGCCTCAGCTTCCTTTATAAGAAACTCAACAGCATATTCGCCTACTTTGAATGAGTAGTTCTTGAAATTTACTCCAGTCTTAATGTAATACTGGTCTTTGTTAGCCCAGTGAAGCATAACTTCTTCACCGTTATAGGGAATAGCGTATTTCTCTTTCTGTGAATAACGCCTCATTGACATGAAATCCCCGTTGTCATAGTATCGTGAAAAAAATTGGAAAATATGACTGAATATTTCAGCTTCGTGTTGATCTGACATTCCAGAATCTTTCATATTGGCACATGCCTTCTCATACTTTCCGACCAACTCTTTTGCAAATGGGGTCGTAACAAAAATAGGTTTAACTTTCTCATTCTCATCGAATGCATCTTCACCAAGTTTATCCCATATTTCGGATTTGATAGCTTCAACTTCTTCTTCAAAGTTCTCATGTTTTGAATTAGAATATTCACTAAACTCTGCATTCACTACATCAATAAGATCCTTCTCAATGAAACGTTCAATTTCTGTTCGTTTCTTGTTCATTATGCGGTATATCCCAAAATCAAGGTCCGCAGAATCAAACTGAAATAAATTCTTGAGTAAACTTTTGAGTTGGTTTTTGTAATTTTCTGCCATATTTCTCACCCACTTTCATTATTTAAATTTGCAAATACGTTTGAAATTACATTTCCCACAGAATGTTCCTGGGCAAGCTGTAAAATCTCGTTTCATAATTCCATCAATATATCTTTCTGCGTTTGTTTCAGCATTCTGGAGTGCCATCTCGCTTACATCTACAGATTCAGTGCTTGCATTTTCCAAAAAAGAAACTGATCCCTTGGTAACAGGTTCACCAATCATTTTTAAACCCTTTGTGTAAAGTTGTACTTGTAAAGCTACTTCTTCCATGGATGTTACAGAATCTGACGTTTTATAGTCCCGTATCTCGAGACCTTCATCATCGTGAAGTATCACATCGACTTTACCCATAACAGTAGCTTTTTGCATTGGGAACTCGATGCGGCTTTCTACCTCTTTGATATGATTCATATCATCCTCATGTTCTGTTACAAACCTTACAAGTTTATCGACAGCTGTTCGTTTGGCGTTTTCTGTCATGGTTTTTCCAGCAAATGGCAAATGGAAATTTTCATCCAAAGCTTCCACAATAGCACTCATTGAGTTATATCCTTCATCACGTATGAGTTCTCCAGCACGACGTAAACAGAAATGTAATGTATTACCATATCCAAGCATAGGATCTAGTCCTGGTTGATAGTTCCATACATGTGTAAATCTGTAAAGATAGGGACACTTCCCATATGTTATTAGTTCGCTTGCAGCAAAGGTTTGCAAATCTTCAATGTCCTCTATTTTTTCAACTTTGCACAAAGGTAAAGTATCGCTACTTGACAATTCTATCATTTTGTTAACATCAAGATCATCGGTTATGAATTCACTCGGTTTGACATTATTGTTGACTCTTTTGAAATAGCTAACAACAAGAATCTCCTTTGCTCGAGTAAGTGCCACATAAAATAGTTTCCTTTCACTATCAATGTCACCTTCGTATTTTTCAACATCGAACATATCACGTGGTATGGACCATTTCCTTTGTCTTCCTGTCATAGTCGATGGAAAACGCCTTGCCAACATTGAAGGAATGAAAACAATTGGCCATTCCAGTCCTTTGGCCTGATGTACAGTCATAAGTTGGACTGCATCCACGCCACCAATATCATCTCCTGCTTGCTCTTCATAAGAAGATGTAGCATACAATGTCATATACCAAAACAGACCTTTCAGGTCACGTTCCCATTTTCGTTTTCTTCCACCAAGCATATTAGCAGCTTCATAATCAGAAAGAATTGAGCCGAATCTCCCAAGATTGGCCATTATAACCATATGATTTGGATTATCTGGTTCAAGTTGATGAAAACCAAGTTTGATAAGAAGTTCATGATAAATCCTAGAAAAATCTCCATATTCTCCCGCAAGTGCCGATTTTTTCCATTCCACCAAAGTTGAAACCATGTCTCCAGGCAAAGAAATATCAGACGCACCAATATTCCAATCTTCAAGTGCTGAATAGAGGATATCATCACCTTCAAGTGGCTCTTCGTCAGAATTATCTTTCCAAAAGGCTCCTTCAAATAGCCATGCAAAAAGTTTACCCACCGCTTTGATTTCATATCTACGGAAAAGACCAACTTTTCCTCCCACCATTACAGGTATGTTCCTTTCTCTGAAGATATCAATGAAAGCAGGGGCAGAAGTCTTCACACTACGAAACAATATTCCGAAATCGCTATAAGTACATGCACCACTATTAACATGTGATTCAATCTGATCAGCAATCCATTCTGCCTCTTCAGCAGCATCTTCAAACTGACCAAGATAAACAGCCCCATCCTCTTTTCTTGTTGAGTCTAAGTGAGCATACTTAGTTTCAAACTTATCTGCAAATTCATTTGCTATATTGAGTATGGATTTCGTGCTACGCCTATTCTCTGTTATGGGAACTGTATCAGTATCAGAGTAATATGTAACAAAATCATCAAAACAGCCTTCATCTGAACCACGCCACTGGTAAATAGTTTGCCTAGGGTCTCCAACAATGAATATGCTAGCTTTTTCACCAATTAATCGAATAAGCTTCTCCTGTGCTCGATTAATGTCTTGGTATTCATCTACTATTAGATATTTTACATGTTCAAGAACTTCTGGATTGGGACTCAGATTCTCGATTGTAAGATTTATCATACGGTTGAATGTTAGACGCTTGTGAGAATCCAATATTTCCTCGTATTTAAGAAAATGATTCTGAAATTCTGGTGCATCCTTTTTAATTTTACTTTTTAGAATTAATTCTCCATAAACAACATTGGAAGTATTTAGAAAAGTTTCACAGTTTGTTGAATATTTACCGCTTTTACCAAGTCCAATTTCCCATCCAACACGCATCAAAAAAGCCATTTCTTGGTTTTCATCAATTACTCCATAATCCCCATATCCAAAATAATCTTCCAGCAATTGTGAACAATATCCATGAATTGTACCAACAAACATGTCACCAAGTTTAGCACAGATTTCATCGCCAGCCATATGTTTGATTCTATCATAAACACGACTTTTCATGCTTTGAGCAGCTTTTTCAGTGAATGTAAATGCGACAATAGATGAGGGATCCACCTTTTCGTGAAGAAGTAGATATACAATTTTTCTTGTAAGAGTTTCTGTTTTACCAGCACCTGCACCTGCAATAATCCTCAAATGGCTTTTTTTGGATAAGACGGCATCTTTTTGGCTATCTGATAATTTTTTAGGTTCATTCAGTATTTTGTCGAGCAGATCCCTTTCCCCATTCATGTTATTAGCCAATGAATAGCCAATATATTAATCTTGTTATTTTTTTTGCAGGTATCTTGAATATTTTGATATGATTTGATAAGTTGAGAAGTCGATAGTTTCATTATTGTGAAAATTATATCTATGCTTGAAAGCCATTGATTGAATAATAAATTATAGTACTATACATTTCAAAATTTGAAAGATATAACAGCAATATGATACAGCATTTTGAGAATTAATTTGGTTGTGTACCTATATGCAATGGTTAAATGTTACATGTTGATTGATAGAACATTTTCACAGTAGGGTGGATGATCCATAATGATGGATGTCTTGCGGGGATAGAATATTTGAAAATGATTTTGATGTAACTTGTATAATGAACAATTAAATTACTTCTATATGTATATCGATAAGATGGTCATCATTCTGATGACCTGATGGAGAGCTGAAAGTTCGGAGAGAGAAGGCAGGCAGAGGGGTATGTTTCCATATGAATACATATGTTGCAATTGGAGAAATCTTCACTTCCAAATCAGCTCCGATATAATATTATATAGGCGATTAAAATTCAATGAATATATATCTGCTTGAAAATATTAATTGAATTGATTTATATCTCCATCTTATCAGTATTCTGTACATCGTGGGGATAGAATTCATGAAATGCTTTTGGTGTAATCGTAGAATCAATAGTTTTCGGAATGTTATATGTGTCATAAAAAAGATTACATGGCATATTGCCATGCTGTTCAGGAAGGATGGAAGTTTAAATGGGGAAGGAAGCAAAAGTTGTTTAAGTCTGGAATTTGAGTATTTTTTCTCACCTTTCTTTTTCAAAGAATTTGTGAACTATATAGTTGTTTCACTACTTAGTGTAATAGGCAAAGCTAGAGCATGTTTTGTTGCATGCTCAGAATGAATGTTGATAAACTGAATTTATTAATAGATGTACTGTGCTGGTTGATGGGCATTTTGTTCTATCATAATGTAAAGTACTAGTTCCTCTTCCTATGCTATTAATAAAATATCAGCTTGAAATAAATGAGTTTATCAATCTTTCTTTTGCAAATCTTCAAATATCTTTCGAGCTTCTTCATTCTGCATAAATTGCACCAATAATTCTGACATTTTACCTTCATATTGTTCAAGATCCATGGCTGTTAAATCATCCAACACCAATGAACAATGTGAGCAATATTTTGCATCACATGGATTTTTATTATGACATCTTGGACATTCGATAGGTGTAAGTGTTTTATTTTCTTCGGGCTTTTTAGTATCAGTTTCAATGCCATGAATTGACAATATTTTATCATCAACATCTTTACCGCTAATATGCAAATATATTTCTGGCATCTTTGAGCTTCGTTCCCAACCTGCAAAAACACGCATATCCATTTCACCAAGACCACGTTTTGCCATTTCAGTTAATCTACCATGCCTAAATGAATGAGGATTTACTCGTTTATTCACTCCTGCATTATTGGCACGGTCTTTCAACATATTTTGTATTCTTCTAATACTAATGCGTTGAAATTCTCCGTTTGTCTTTCGTTCCACAACAAATAATGGTTTATCTGGATTGTCTCGATAAGGATGTTGATTTAACCACAATTTGATTTCAGGCTCGGCATTAATTAATCTTATACGCCTTTCACCTGTCTTACCATTGACAGTAATAGCAGCACCATATTGGTCAAATACCACATCACCAACATTAAGCCGAATCAGCTCTTCAATTCTTGCGGCACTGTCATATAATATAGCAATAATTGTTCTATCTCTTTGTGTTTTACAAGCAGCGAGAAGTTTTTTGATATCCTTTGGATCTAATGGATTATTTGTTGGGACTGTTTTTCTTTTTGGTGGAACTTCTATGTTCTCAAAGAAGCTATTTTCTGGTTTTAACCAGTTAAAAAAAGGTCGTAACTCTTTGATGTCGTTTTCGTATGTTCTTTCAGATTTGTCTTTTCGCCTTTCAAGTAGATATTTTTCAATATCTTCTTTTACAACTGTATTTAAGTCAATGTCGTCATTATTTATTAGAAATGTATATATTTTCCACAATTTTGTATTTATTGTGCTTTCTTTCCGACCTTTTAAATTTAAATGTTCTGTATAGTTTTCTATAATCTCAGCATTTCTGCCTGTATATTTGGGGGGGTGTTTCATGCATCTATGTATGGTATTCATTCTATTTATATACTCGCAATTAAAGCGAAGCCCTGTAAATAGGGCTTAGGACCCTGTCTCGTAGGAGTTCGTGCGTTCGAATCGCACCCCCCGCATATTTTTCATATATTTACAATCTAAATGTGTTACTTTATTCCTGTTTATGTGGCAAGATCAAGTTACTATCTATAATGCTGTCAACATATCAGAAATTTCTTTCTTTATCTTCAAAAATCGGAAACTGATCATAAAAAAGGAAAGATGAGCCCCCACTCATCATATCTTATTCCCAACCTTGTCATGCCTTTACACTCTTAATAGGGTGTATCACTATATATTTATATCGAATAAATAAAAGTTTTAAATCAAATTTACTTCATTTAAATCGTTTTATCCTTTTACTATTTTATGTTTTGAGGGTCTTCTCATCTATTCTTTAACTTTTTCAGAAAGGTTGGCTTCCAGATATTCAATCAATTAAATTTTATAATATCTTTTTTTGCTTCATTCATTTGAATGGGGAACGATGCATGTCTGAACCTTATACCTGTGCTGGATCTGCTGTTTGCTGGAAGGTTATAAAGGGTTAACTACAAATCTTCTTATTACTAATTATAAAATGGGGTGTTATATATGAAATTAAGATTAGTAATTTCACTGGTTCTTGTAGCTATACTTTTAATGGTGCCTGCGAGTGCAGATCTGTTCGATGATCTAAATGCTCAGGTCGGTGAATACAATGATAAAATTGATCAGGTTCCCGGAACCGTGCAGTCTATATTTTCGGATCAGCATGTAATTCTTGCTATTTACATGAATGATGCTGAAAATGGGACTACAGGTGGCCCTGAATTTGATGTGGTTCTCAGTGACGGTCCATTCGTTACTGAAAGTGGTGTCACTATGAACATGATCGCTATCACAGATAGTGATGCTACTGTATCCAATTTCGGCAAATGGAGTGAGATGGATCCCGAATACAAGTGGGATGGTGTGGATTTTGCTGAAACCATCATTGTAACAACAAATGAGGATACTGCAAGGGCGATCCTGGATTCCGAATCTCCGGGAGAGACATTTATGGAAGCATACGATAGTGACATGATCATCATTGAGGGTGCCGATGATGCACGTATTACAACAAAAATATCTCTTGCAATAATGCCCCTGGTGATGAAGTTCTATGCTTTGATCAGTTGATCCTGATCATATATTTTTTTAGCTCATTGGAGGTTCCAATGGGCCGGTTCTTTTCATGGTTTGGTCGATGGTTGTTTACTTCATTCATTTGATGTTCAGCTTAATCTTCCTTTACAACTTTCAGCAACTTTATGATCTCATCTTCGTTGATCTCTTTCAGGGAAAATATCTTGATATGCTTCATTGTTTTTCCTGTCCCCTCAAAAAGTTCTTTCTCTTCTTCTGACATCCCATCAATTGAAAAGCCAATGTTCACATGGTCTTTGAGTCCAACGAGGTAATATTTGCCTTCATACCAGGGAACGCCCATTTTGAACTCTTCCTTTATGCCAGGACATGTCTTCAGAATTATATGTCTTAATTTCCCGATGATCTCTTTTTGTGGTGACCTTTGCTTTTTGATATATGCCTCGACTTTATTGTCCATATTCCCACCTCCCCGTGCTCATATGAGTTTGATATCATCATAATATTGGGTTGTGGGGCTATAATACTTGGGTCAGCAATAGAAACCTTTATAAACGATTAATCATTATAGATATGTGCAATGATTAATCGTGACAGTTAATCATTGACAACACAACCTTATACAAAAATTGGAGGAAAGAAGAAATGGACACATACTACGAAGGTTCCATGATGGACGATGAAGAAAGCATCCTTGAATGGACTGCTAAAGGACTTAATGTTGATGGCAACGGTGCATTCATTGCCACACTTACAGTGTCCATTGCTCTGATGGCTTTCCTCAGACTTGCATCTTATATCAACCTCTTTTGAAGTAAGGGAAAATTCCGGTGATCCGGAAACTCCTTTATTTCAGAGATTTCCATTATTTTTCATTATTTTTCATTATTTTCCATTTTCTTTTTTGTAAAAAATCAGTTTGATCTCAGCTTTTCGAAGTACATCTGATGATATTCTTCTGCAGGATAAAAAATTGAAGCCGGAACTATCTCGGTCTTTATTTCGCTATCATATCTTTTGCTGTCTTCCTGTTTTTTCTTTGAACTCAGGGCAGCTTTTTTTTGCTTCTCATCATGGTAGAAGATCGCAGATCGGTATTGTGTGCCGATATCCGGTCCTTGCTTGTTCTTTGTTGTGGGGTCATGTATGCTCCAGAACACTTCCAGCAGCTCCTCATATGAAATGATCTCCGGGTCGAAAATGATCTCTATGGATTCGGCGTGTCCGGTTTTCCCTGTGGCTACATCATAGTATCCGGGATCTCCCATTGAACCACCGGTATATCCTACTTTTGTTGATGCTACTCCCCGTACCCTGCTGAAGTTCTCCTCAACTCCCCAGAAGCATCCTGCTGCAAATGTGGCTTTTTCCATCATTGTTACTCATCCCTGTCCTTTCGTGTTCTTATTCCTCTTCCCCGAACTGCAGGGATGCAGAATTTATACAATAGCGCTTCCCTGTGGGTTCAGGTCCATCATTAAAAACATGTCCCAGATGGCTTCCACAACTGGAACAGAGCACTTCTATCCGATGCATGGAGTGGCTATCATCAGTAACAAGTTCCACACGGTCACTGGAGATCACATCGTAAAAGCTTGGCCAGCCAGATTGCGAATCGAATTTTTTATCTGAAGCGAATATAACCTGACCACAGGCACCACAGTTATATGTTCCTTTTTTTTTGTTTGACAACAGCTTTCCCGTAAATGGCATTTCCGTTCTCTTATTTCTTAAAATAGCATACTGTTCAGGCGTCAGCAGCTTTTTCCACTCCTCATCTGATCTCTTTATTTTTTCTATTACGCTAAAACCCCCCTTTAGCAGAAAAATAATGTATAAAAATTGGGGTTTGAAGATAAGTACTTTATGCAATAATTGAGACTACTGTGATATATTTTATCATTATATAAATACATAATATGTAATACTCTTAATTGGAAAGAGGGAATGTTCTTATAGAGATCCTACAAATAATTAATGGGGTAAACTATTATGGCGGAATATATAGAATTGTGCAGCACAACTGATGTGCCGGAAGGAGAAATGAGAAGCTTCGCTACAGGGGATAGTGAGGTTATGGTAGTTAACCTGAAAGGCGATTTCTATGGTCTTGACGCCATCTGTAATCACATGGGAGGCAAATTGGTCAAAGGAAGGCTCAGGGATAACCTTGTCATATGCCCTGTTCATCGATGCCGTTATGATGTGACATCCGGGAAGGTCAAAAGGGGTGCCGGATTTCTTGTTGAATCGCTTTCAGGTAAATGTGGTGACCAGAAAGCATATGAGCTGAAAGTAGAAGATGGCAAGGTCTTCGTAAAAATATAAATTCGTTGTTTGATCTATATTCGAGCAATTTTGCTACGGTTCCTGATACATTAGTTCCTACCGTAAATGCTTATATCAGGCAGTCTTATCATGTATTCATGGCACTTCTACTTATATTGGGATTCATTTCTGTCTTAGTATTACTTACTGTTATCATGCTTGGTATCGGGGTAAAGAAGAACTCTGATGTTGATCAGAGCTCAGTAATATATCCTAAAGGTTACTGGCTGGGAAGAGGCATTGCCCTTGGTCTTCTGCTTGGTGTGCCATTAGGTCTTGGTGCAGGTATCTTAACCGGGAATCTCGGACTTGGTATTGCTCTTGGTCCTGTATTTGGAATGGGTTTTGGAAGTGCTATAGGGTCTATATTTGAAAAGAAACATAAAAATCATATCCGGGAACTGACAGAGGAAGAAAAAAGGCTTCAAAGGACACTTCTGGTCTTTACCATCAGTTTTCTGATCCTTGGTGTCACTGTGCTCTTCGCTTTGTTCTACTTATACAGTAGGATGTAAGTACTTGCTTAGGTGCCGGATCTTAAATTCAAAGTTCAGGTTCTGGGTTAAACAGGTGACTTTTAGCCAGATCATATCTCTTGACAATAGTCAAATATGTATATCATCTGTGCGTAATGATATTCTATGGATGTTCTAGGTCTGATCCCTTCCTGGCTCTCATGGGATGATGCGATAATTTTGTCCGTATTTCTGGTCATAATATTGACCTTCCTGTTAGCTAAGCTAATAGATCGGCTGCTAAAAGCATATTTTGTATTGGCCAGCAAGAAGATGAACATCGATGAGACAACTTACGGGCTTGTACGACGAATAATAGTGGCGATAGTCTATTTCTCCGGTTTCCTTGTGGTCATTTTCAGTAATCAAAGCCTTCGTGATCTGTCCATAGCTCTTTTTGCAGGAGCAGGATTTGCAGGTATCGTCATTGGTATGGCTGCCCAGAACACGCTTTCCAATATCATTGCAGGTATTTCCCTTGCGACCTTCAGGCCATTTCGTGTAGGTGACCTGCTGACCATACATAATGAATATGGTCGTGTGACGGATATTACGCTGGGCTATACAAAGATCAGGACATGGGACAACAGGAGGCTGAACATCCCTAATCATATCATAAGTGATGAGGCCATTATTAACTGGTCCATTGATGATCCTTCCGTCAACTGGACAGTTGAGGTCGGAATAAGTTACGATTCAGATATCGATCTTGCACGTAGTATAATGATCGCTGAGGCCCGTAAACATCCAAAGGTCATGAATTATGAACAACTCCTGCATTATCAGCCCAATAAACTGAGTGGTGAAGAGATCTCTGTGCTGGTCACTGAACTGGGTGATTTCGCGGTGAATCTTAAATTATATGTGTGGGTCCATGACCGCTCAGTTGCATTTGACACTGGCTGTGAACTGAAAGAGGCTATTAAGAAAAGGTTCGATGCTGAAGGGGTGGAGATCCCATTCCCATACAGGACCATCGTTTACAAAAAAGATCTTGAAGAGTCACAGCACGAGTCTGCGGCTTAAACTTGCTTTTTGAAGATCTGGCATCTGATGTATGATTTCAGATAGGCTTCCCTCTCCAGGGTCATGGAGTTCTCTTCACAGATCTCTACATAAGCGTTGTTCCAGTTGTCTTCATTGGTCTTGAACATGAAAAATGGTAGCATCATCACACTGGTTATTGAAAATCGTGGTCTTGCACAGTCTATAATAATAAAATGACCGTTGGTGACCAGTACTCTGGAAGCTTCTTTTATTGCAGATCTCCTAACTTCTGAATTTGTTTCACAGAATGCGACACTCGTAACCACCATATCAAAGCTTCCACTCTTAAATGGCAGTTCATCCATAGTGCCTTTGTATAGGGAGATCTCATCGGCTGTCCGTTTTATCTTTGAATGGGCATAGGCAAGCTGGTTATTTGAGATGTCTATTCCAAGGACCTTTCCGGTATGTTCCATCTTCTCTTCGATCTCAAGATCAAGTGATGCAGTACCGCATCCAAGATCAAGTACTTTCATTCCATTTTCAATAGGCATCTCCGATACAGCTCTTTCATAGAAGGAATGTCCGAATCCCAGTAATGTTGCGAAAATATCGTAGTTCTTCCCGCCATATATAGTCCCAAAGTCGTTACCCTTCGCACTCATCCAATAAAATATATGAGACCATTTATTATATATTTATTTCACATGTGATACTCAGTGGGTATTTGTCCCATTTCGTATCATGGAAGAATGTTTGACAAATAATTTATACTACAATTCTGTTCTTAACTACAATTAGAATAGAGAATGTGCAATTATGATAGGTCGATTCAAACACGTTGATGATGTTTTCTATGGTAACGTCAGCGGTGATCTCGTTACATCCATGGACCACGAAAGCAGGACATTTGAGCTATCTGAGCTTGTTGTACTCCCTCCTGCAACTCCTTCAAAGATAATATGCATTGGTCTGAACTATGTCGATCATGCTATTGAACTTGATATGGAGATTCCCACAGAGCCTGTTATATTCATGAAACCGTCATCTTCCATGATCGGGCCGGGTGGTAAGATAGTCTATCCTGCCATGAGCCATCGTGTGGACTATGAGGCAGAGCTGGCAGTTGTGATCGGGAAAAGATGTAGGAACATCAGCTCGGAGGATGCAATGGATGTTATCGCAGGTTATACCTGCTTTAATGATGTGACTGCTCGTGACCTGCAGCAAAAAGATGGCCAATGGACACGCTCCAAGAGCTTTGATACATTTGCACCCTTTGGTCCGTTCATTGTTCCAAAAGAGGAATTTGATCCTTCTGATGTCAATGTTAGCAGCTTTGTGAACGGTGAGGTCAGGCAAAGTTCAAGCACATCTAATCTGATATTTGATATTCCACATCTAATCGAGTTCATATCCGGGATCATGACCCTTGAGATCGGTGATTTGATCGCTACAGGAACTCCGCCGGGAGTCGGTGAGTTGCAACGTGGTGACATTGTGGAAGTGAAGATCGAAGGAATTGGTACTTTGACGAATGAGGTGGTATAATGCTATTTGACCAGATCAACAGGGAACTCGAACTTACTGAAAGACATCTGATCGTTCTCCAGAAGGTCGTTGAAAAAGGACCGATTGGCATATTGAAGCTGGCCGAAGAGACGGGAATGCCAACTCATAAGGTAAGGTATTCGTTGCGTGTGCTGGAACAGGAGCATCTTATCAAGCCTTCTTCACACGGCGCAATGGCCGGAGATATGGCAGAAGAGTTCGTTGAAAAGTTCAATGAGAATATAGGCAGTATTCTGGAAAAGGTGAATCAGATCAGTGATCTGGGTGACAGGCTCTGATATTCATCTGCTTTTAAATTCATATATTACATATTAAAAATTATTTGATCCTGCGAGGGAATTTAGATGACCCTGACTGATGAAGATAAAATCACTATAGAGAAATTTGCGCTTCAAAACGCTGTAAAATATGGGAAGACCCCTCAGCTTGGAGCTGTTATGGGACGTGTAATGGGTTCTTGTCCTCACCTGCGCCCTCTTGCAAAGGATGTTGGGCCTATGATCCAGCAGATACTGGATGAGGTATCAAAAGGCAGCCCTGAGCAGTGGGAGTCTCGCCTTGAGGCAATAGCACCTGAGCTTATCGAGGAGCTTAACACGAAAAAAGTGCCTGATAAAGGGCTCAAGCCTCTTGACGTTGCAGAGGGTGAGACCGTTGTCATGCGTTTTGCACCAAACCCCAATGGTCCTCCTACACTTGGAAGTACCCGTGGTATTGTGGTAAACTCTGAATATGTTAAGAAATATGGTGGCAAGTTCATCATCCGTTTCGATGACACTGATCCGCAGACCAAGCGTCCGATGCTTGAGGCGTATGACTGGTACATCGAGGACTGTACATGGCTTGATGCAAAACCGGACAAGGTGGTCATTGCATCAGACCAGATGGAAGTCTATTACGATTATGCAAGGCAACTCATTGAGATGGGCCATGCCTATGTTTGCTTCTGTGAAGGCGGCGACTTCAAGAAGTTCAAGGATGCCAAGGAACCCTGCCCTCACCGTGGACAGAGCCCGGTGGTGAACCTTGAGCACTGGGATAAGATGCTTGCAGGCGAATATGAGGAAAAGGCTGCAGTGGTCAGAATAAAGACAGATATCAAGCACAAGGACCCTGCACTTCGTGATTATGGTGCTTTCAGGATCGTCAAGACCCCTCACCCACGTCCTGAGGTCGGTGACAAATATGTGGTCTGGCCTTTGCTTGACTTTGAAGGTGCTATTGAGGACCATGAGCTTGGAATGACCCATATTATCAGGGGTAAGGACCTGATGGACAGTGAGAAGCGCCAGGGGTATATCTATAATTATCTCGGCTGGGACTATCCAAAGACCACTCACTGGGGTCGTATCAAGGTGCACGAGTTCGGCAAGTTCAGTACAAGCGGACTCCGACAGGCAATAGAGGAAGGGGAGTATTCCGGGTGGGATGATCCACGCCTGCCAACATTACGTGCACTCCGAAGACGTGGAATCAAGCCTGAAGCGATCCGTAAATTCATGATCGAAATGGGTGTGGGCGAAACCGATGTCAGCATCAGTATGGACACGCTCTATGCAGAGAACAGGAAGATCATTGATCCTATTGCTAACAGGTATTTCTTCGTATGGGACCCTGTTGAACTTGAGATCGAAAATGCGGAAGCCTGTGTTGTGGAACCTTCATTGCATCCTACTGAAGAGAGGGGAAGGCGTAGCATCAATGTCGGATCAAATGTGTTTGTCTGTAATGATGATGTAGGTCCTGTCAAAGAAGGCGATGTGCTGCGTTTGAAAGACCTCTATAATATCGAGGTTACCTCTGTGAGTCCGCTGAAAGGTCGTTGCATTGGAAATTCCATGGAAGATGCCAAAACCAGGAAGATGCGCATAATCCATTGGGCACCTGAAGATAACGTCGCCATAAAAGTGCTGGCACCGCATGGTGAGTTCACAGGCGTTGGCGAGAAGCAGGTTGTTGAAGAGCTTAACAACGTTGTCCAGTTCGAAAGATTCGGCTTCTGCAGGATCGATTCAGTGGATGATAGTGTTGTTGCGTACTTCACCCATAAGTGAAGTTAATTTGGGATCTGGATATTCCTGTAAGGTTGGTTTGACCAACCTTTTCTCTTTTATTTTAGCTATGGATTGGTCAACTGAAAGTGTGTTCTCAAATTGATGGTAGGGGGTCACTTGCTTCATCTTGAGATAAAAATATGTATTCCTGCATGCATGTAAGTTTGCAATGCTGGCTAAAGCTCATCGAAAATGAATATTGTTAAAAAAAGATGTTAACGGTGACCGAAGGAGGCCACCATTATGTTTTAAAAGATCATTCTTCAGCTGTAGGGGTTTCTACAACTTCGGGAGTTTCTTCAACTACCGGAGCTTCTTCAACTACTGGAGCTTCTTCAACTACTGGAGTTGCTACTGCGTGTGGTGGAACGACCTGAACTTCGGTCTTCCTGATCTCTACTCTTCTCAGTGGGTAGATGGTTTTTGATTTCCTGTAGATGTTTGCGGAAAGCTTACCGACAATAGCTTCTTCTACGAACTGCTCAAAGTCGAGTTCTGATGCGCGTTTTGCTACTGTTTCGACCATGACGTCCCTGAGACCTTTGATCTGGCTTGTCCTTGCTCTCTTGACTGTAAAGCAGATAGGTTTGACCCTTATCTTGTAACCATCCTTTGTCTTGACATTAAGATTTGCATCAATTCTGGAAGTCTGGCGCTTTACGATGGAACGAAGGTAATCGGTAGTGATCTCGTGGCCGATAAATCTTGTATTTGCCACATCACCGGTTACGTTATCGATCTCAAGTTTGAGTTTGATATTGTGCTTTGAGAAATCATTGGTGAGTTCACCAACGGTGGTTTCCACAATACGACCGAGCAGTTTCTCCGGGTCGTCAGTTGGGGTTACACCGATGTGGTTGCTACCGATGAACTTTGGTGCCTCGATGTTATACCACTCTTTTGATTTCCACTTATCCAGCTTCCTTTGTACTCTCTTTTTTGCCAAGAAATTCCTCCTTATTATTGTGATAGTTGTTTTTGATCAATAAATTGATCGAATTAAGTTTTGATGTTCGTGATTCTGACCGTTATAATTCCCGTGTGAATGGTTATTAATAGCGGGTCAATACTGTACATGTCTCTATATAAATAAATCGGTACAATGAAAAGGGATATCAGAGGAAATGAATTCCCTCTGGCATTTCACCGACTCTCTTTCTGAACTCCTCTGGCCAGTTTTCGGGATCAAGCCCCTTCTGTGCAAAGAATGCTGATGCCCAGCGCTCAAGTCCCACGCCTGAACATCCTGACCATAGTTCTTCACCTGACTGGGATTTCACATTGAATCCTGATGGGTATTTGTTGCCGTTGATACTGACATTCTGGAACTCAAGCCATTCTCCGTCATCGCCTCTGTAAGGCAGTGGTGCTTCATAGTCAGTGGTACCTGCTTCACCCTGTTCTGAAAGGCCTGTAAGACCTTCCTGTGCCATGAACCATGGGGTTACCCATGCCTTTCTCCATTCAAGGTCAAGGATCTCATTAAAGATGTGCATGTACTTTTCATGCAGTTCCTTTGCAGTTTCCACAACCTGTTCCTTTGTACCCAGCCATACGATCTCCACACGGTGGAACTCATCCACACGCTCCATTCCATGAATTCCTCCGCTTTCATAGCGGTGCGATGTGCCGGACCTGTCAAATACCTTTATCGGGAAGTCCTCTGTAGGGATTGTTTCTCCCTGCAGGTACATCCAGAAAGGAGGACATTGTGCATAGCACAGGCCGCCGATAGGGTCGCCGATCTTCTCTTTGATCAGTGCAGTGGGCACTTCATGTGTGACCTTATAGTGATCAGAGACCTCTTCCCAGAACTCAGGGTCCCTTGTCTTTGGAGGGCAGACGTAGTAGATCTCTGGATATACACCCTTTGCATGTCCGGACTTCTGCCAGACCTCCCATGGGACAAGTTTTGGGAAGATCATTTCCCTGTATCCCAGAGGTCCGAGGAGCTCTTCCATAACGATCCTTTCGAATGTCCTGAACATCTTTGTGGACTGCGGGCCATGTATCCACTGTCCGCGGCTTGCTCCTCGCTTGATCCATCCCTCTTTCATCATTTCCTGTGTAGGATCACCATGGAATGTGTGTTCCTTCTTTTCACTTTCCCAGAGGACCTGCCAGTGTTCTGCTTTGCCGCCGTAATCCTTTGCCCTGACCTTCTCTTCCATGAGGGTCAGTATCCTGTCAGGAATACGGTTCTCAAGTTCGGATTCACCGACCTCAAGCTCAAGGACTATGCCACCTTCCACATTTGTGATGTTGCTTACGTGAGGGATCTTTATATTCTCAAGTTTTTCCTCAGCAGGCATTTCAATGGTGAACTCTTTCACATCAATGCCACGAATACCTATGTGGAACTCTTTCCCAAGCTTTCTTGCAAGGGGTTTCCTGAGGCGTATGATCGCATCATGTGCCCTGACGAACCTTCCTGATTCTATAGAGACCTCGACACTGTTACCAACAATATTCCATTCTGTGATCCTTGCACCTTGTCCTTCTGGTGCTCCTTTTGTAAGGATGGTCTCATTTGCCTCATTGATATACTGGGCAATAATATCTTTTGCGTCGGTCGGGTCGGCGCTGGTTTTGAATGCTCCTTTCAGGTTGAATTTAAGTTCCATACGTTATTCCTCTTGAAACTGGCCTTATATTGTGTCAACAGGCTCTTAAGTTTCATTTATGGTCATGATCGAATTAATTGTATTTATTGCATTTATTGCATTTATTGCTAAAGCAAACAGTTATGAAATAGGCTCCAGATTTAATAATTTTTCCAATAAAAAGCAGTTGTAATTATGATAACGTCACTTTAAAGTGCCGATCTGCCAGAAATATGTTGGAGGCGAAGACATCGCCTTTGTATAGATCACTTTTTCAATTCATGAGAACAAATGCCTGTTCTCATCAATGAACCTATGCTGGTCATCTGTTCTTGATCTTGTATAGATCAATGCGGCCGGGTGGAATATCTTAAGCACATCCCGTCCTTCGAATTCCTCGACAGATCCCCATTCCATCTTATGTCCATTAAGGAAGGCTTTTTCAGCAGTATTGCCAAGGAGGATTATCAATTTCGGGTCAAGCAGTTCTATCTGCCTTTTCAGGAATGGTTTGCAGGCTTCAAGCTCTTTCTTGTTAGGATTACGATTCTTTGGCGGTCTGCATTTGATAGTATTGATGACTGCCCAATCGCTATCCTCAAGCCCGGCATAGTCGATAAGTTCATCCAGTATCTTTCCTGCACGTCCGCAAAAAGGCACTCCGGTCTCATCCTCATTCTTTCCCGGGGCTTCCCCGATAAATAGTACTTTAGGTTTCTCCGATCCCTTGCGTATGACCTTATTTATAACCGTGTCAGAAAGAGGGCATGCAGTACATTCGAAGATATACTTTTCAACAACTTCAAGTGTTTTCCATTCAGAGGTCATCTTTCTCCTCCACTTCCTTTATGATATCCTCGGAGATCTTTGCGTTCATGAGCAGATCATCCACAGTCGCGATCATGGATGATATCTTCTCTGTTCTGATGGTTATGGATACCTGATCTTCTTCTATCATTGTTTCCATGTTGGTAAGATTGTCTGGTTTTAGTGAAAGTGCAATTTTCCTGGCAACATCAGTTGCATCCGGGCTGTTGAACCTGATCGTCGTGGATATCTTCATAATTTCACATCAGTTCAGCTGTTCTCCGACAATGTCATCGACAAGTGCAATGAATTCCTCTGTTCTTCCCAGTGGTATGGATGCACCGGAAGCTACACTGTGACCCCCTCCATCTCCGCCAACAGATGATGCAGCAGTCCGCATTGCATAAGCAAGGTCAAGTCCTTTCTCAACCAGTTCCCGGGTCCCTCTTCCGGATATCTTGATAACACCTTCTACCTCATTAATGGCAATGAAGGGCATATCAGGATGGACATATCTTATAATTGTACTCGCTACCATTCCTGTGGATTCAAGTTCCTTACCACTCAGGTAGTAGATGTTCTCACCTTTTTGCAACAGCTCTTCTGCTTTCTTAATATCGGCGATGATGGCCTTCTGGCTTTTAAGGGTAATATCCTGTGCTTCTTCAAGTGCAGACTCGTCCTTCATACAAAGTGAAATGGCAAGTCCGGGGACTTTCTGTTTGCCACAGGTGTTCATGATAGCTACAAGATCGTAGGCATTCTTGACAACTTCTCTGTTCAGTATATATACATCACCGATAGCAGCTTCAATAGCTTCAGGGCTGGCGGATTTCGTAAGTTTTAATGCAATTGTGGAAGTTAGCTTCTGCAACTGTTCCGTATCGAGTGAGTTAATATTGCCGTGTATGTCAAGCATCTCCAGGAACTGGTCGATCTTCTCACGTTCGCCTGTAAGGTCAAGGTATGGCTCCGGCGTGTTCTCCAGTATGGCAGCAACATCGCCACTGCCCACTTTCAGTCCCTTTTTGACAGAAACGATGCCTGCTTCAACAGCTTCATCCAGTATTACCTTATTTGCGGTCTCGAAAAGCTGTTTATCTCCAACAGCACCTGCGACAGCAAGTCCTGCAAGGTCAATATTTTCTTCATCCAGAGCCTTTGCAACAAGGTATGTTGTAGTGGCGGCACACAGGTGTACTGCTCCGTCAATTCCGACCATATGTGGATTGATCATGGCTTTAGCAGGTGAATCTCCGACTGGCTTGTGGTGATCTATCACGATCACATCCTGTTCGACCTTTTCGATTATCTCTGACTGCCCGCTACCCATATCGCAGAATATCACAATATCCTCATCAGAAGTAGTTTCATTGACCATCTCTGCCACACTTTCGTCCAGGCGGCCAATGATCGTCAGATGGTATGGTATCCCTTTCCTGAGCAGTGCCTGACAGATGATCGCAGCTGAAGATATGCCGTCGGCATCATTATGGGAGATGACCCGTGCATGTTCATACTCTTCAATGATGGCAGCTATCTGTTTTGCAAGTTCTATTAAATTCTGCATTTCTATCAATCAGATCACCGTGTATTAATGTAAAAATGGTTCTTTATCATCTGACAACTTCTCCGGGTTTCGTAAAACTTCCACTTTTCATAACCGTTCCTACGTTTATGCTGGTGTTTATCCCTGTGTGGACGTCGTCGCCCATTATAACGCCAAGCTTCCTTCTTCCGGAATCTGTCCTCTTTCCTTTGATATTGACCATTATGTTCTTGCCATCATGTCTAAGGTTAGCAACTTTTGTTCCGGCACCGAAATTGCACTTTCGTCCTATAATACTATCCCCTATGTAGGACAGGTGTCCGATCTTTGTATCATCCATGATGATACTGTTCTTAACTTCAACGGCATTCCCTATATGAACCCTGTTTCCGATAGTTGTTGAAGGGCGTATGAAACAATTAGGTCCGATATCGCAATCTTTTCCTATTACTACAGGTCCGATTATATACGCTCCATTGCGTATGAGGGTTCCTTCTCCTACGCTCACATCGCCTATCAGGGTGGCATTCGGTTCTACAATGCCTGATCTAGCTGGCTGCATCTCTTCTAATAGAATTGCATTAGCATCGAGGAGGTCCCATGGTCTTCCGATGTCTATCCATTCTTCTTCCAGGACCTCATAACCAACATTGGCATCGCTGTCTATCAACATCTGAAGTGAATCAGTGATCTCGTATTCTTCCCTTGGTGATAATGGGGTCTTTTCGATAAGTTCAAAAATGGTTTCCCTGAAAAGGTATATTCCTGCATTTGCAAGGTTTGTTGGTGGTATCTCTGGTTTTTCGATTATTCTGGAAACTTTGTTCCCATTGGTCTCAATAACACCGAAATCTGAAGCATTGTTCACATGTTTTACGGTAATTATCGCATCAGCTTCTCCTTCGATCATCCTTTTGATATGTGATGAACTGACAAGAACATCTCCGTTGAGTACGATAAACCTGTCTTTAACATACCCTTTTGCACAGGCAATTGCATTGGCCGTGCCAAGTTGTTCTTCCTGGTGAATGTAGTCAATAGTAACGCCTTGTCTTTCTCCGTTACCAAAGTATTCTCTGATGCTTTCCTCATGGTAACCTGTGATGAACACAAATCCTTCAATACCTGCTTCTATCGCTGCATCAACTATATGTTCAAGCATCGGTTTGTTGGCTATCGGAAGCATGACCTTTGGAAGTGCTGATGTCAATGGCCTCATCCGGGTACCTTCTCCGGCTGCAAGTACTACAGCTTTCATGCCACGCCTCTTTTGACAATATTCTCCGCCATGTCGTATAGTTTATCCGCACCTTCTCTGGCTTCTGCGGTAATGCGTATCTTGGGTTCAGTTCCGGATGGTCTTACAAGTACCCATCCTTCTTCCATATCTACGCGTATCCCGTCGATATCCATTATTTCTCCGGAAGGTCCGAGCTCAGAACGTACTAGTGCCATTGCAGAATCCTTTTTATCATTGTCACATTTGACCGTTCCGCGGCGCGTTGGATAGTGTGGAAGTTCACCCTTTAGCTCTGATAGCATTTTTTCCTGAATAAGTTCCATCACCTTTGCAGCCGCATAGATCCCGTCGGGACAATATGATATTGCAGGGAATATCCAGCTTCCGGATGGCTCTCCTCCGAAATCCGCTTTTGATCTCTTTATCTCTTCAGCAACATAGACATCTCCAACTTTTGTACGGACAACCGTTGAATCCGGCAGGGCATCATCTATCATCATCGACGTATCCACCGGAACGACAAGTTTCGCATCGCTTTTGCATTCATGTCTGGCAAACATTGCAAGCATCTCATCTCCGGTGATGAATTCTCCGTTCTCGTCCACCGTCATCATCCTGTCCGCATCTCCGTCCTGTGCAATACCAATATCCGCTCCGAATTCCTTCATCGCTTTTTTGAGTAATGTCAGGTTTGCATCGTTCGGTTCCGGATTCCGTGCAGGGAAGTGTCCGTCGGGCTGTGAGTTCAATGTTATGACCTCACATCCGATCTCCCTCAGCACATAAGGTGTGATAGTACTGGCAGCACCACATCCACAATCTATTATCACGCGTTTTGATGATCTTTCAACATTTTTCACGATCATCTCGATGTGCTGTCTGATCGCATTGCTGTCTTCGGTCAGGTTGCCGATCATGTTCCATCTGACAGGCTCGAACGTCTCATTTTCAATGATCTCCTCTATCTCTTCCTGCTGGCCCGAATCGAATGCCATTCCATCAGGATTCCACAATTTGATCCCTACATATTCCGAAGGATTGTGTGATGCGGTTATCATTACTCCACATTCATAGTTCCTGGATGCATAGGCAAGTGTGGGGGTGCTTACCATTCCGATGCGTACGACATTGCAACCAGAGGAAAGGAGACCTGATATAACAGCATGTTCTATCATTTTCCCTGCAACTCGCGGGTCACGTCCGATAACTGCCGTTCCTTTTGTCTTTCCAAGAGCAAGTCCGACCTTCAACGCAAGATCTACAGTTATGTCCTTGTTAGTAATGCCTCTTATACCGGATGATCCGAATAACTTCATGTGATAACTCCGTATTTTCATTCGACAGTAACGCTCTTTGCAAGGTTCTTCGGTTTATCTATGGAACATCCTCTTGCAAGGGCGGTATAATAAGCAAGCAGTTGTAAAAGCACGGTTGATAGTACTGGTGAGAGTATTTCCTCTGTTGCAGGTACGCGCAAGACCCAGTCCACATATTTCTCTATTTCAGTATCATCCACATTGGCCACAGCTATGACCTTTGCTTCTCTTGCTTTTATTTCCTTGATATTGCTCAGGATCTTCTCATACACATGACCTTTTGTGGCGATGGCAACGACCGGTGTTCCGTCCTCTATAAGCGCAAGAGGTCCGTGTTTAAGTTCGCCACCTGCAAATCCTTCTGCATGTATATATGATATTTCTTTAAGCTTCAAAGCACCTTCAAGTGCAATAGGATAATTAAGGTGTCTTCCAATAAAGAAATAATCTCTCTCTTTTGCGAACATCTCTGCACATTCGCGGATCGCATCCTTTCGGTTCAATATTTTCTGTATCTGGGCTGGGATGCGCTTCAGGTTCACAAGCAGGTCCTTTGCATCATTTACATTAAGCGTCCCCTTAGCTCTTGCAAATCGGATGGCAAGGAGGTATAGCATGATGAGCTGTGCCGTAAATGTCTTTGTTGCAGCTACACCTATCTCGGGTCCCGCATGTGTATAAAGAACATTGTTCGCATCTCTTGTGATGCTGCTGCCAACTACATTGGTAATGGCAATTGAATTGCAGCCATATGATCTGCAGCTTCTGATCGCAGCCAGGGTGTCTGCTGTTTCTCCTGATTGGGTGATCGCAATTGAAAGGATGTTCTCATTCATTATGGGACTGCTATACCTGAACTCAGACCCGATATCTACATCGGTGTGTATCTCTGCTAGATTCTCAAAAAGGTATTTTCCTACAAGTCCTGCATTTAAAGATGTCCCGCAGGCAATGATCTCGATCCTGTCAATATTCCTTATGTCGTCATTGGAGAGGTTTAGCTCTTCAAGATTCACGGAACCATCCAGTTCGGATAGCTTGCCTGAAAATGTATCATTCACAGATCTGGGTTGCTCATGTATCTCTTTAAGCATGAAATGTTCATATCCTGCTTTTTCTGCAGATTCAATGTCCCATTCAATGGTGGTCTTTTCTTTTTCAAGGACATTGCCTTCGACATCAAAGAACTCTACTCCTTCCGGTCTGATGGTAACAAGATCAAGGTCATCTACAAAAATGACCTCTTTTGTGTGATTAAGGAATGCAGTAACATCAGATGCCGCATAGTATTCTCCATCTCCTATACCGATTATCAATGGGCTGTCTTTTCTGGCTGCGAGCATTAGGTCGGGTTCACTGCTACATAAGGCAGTGACTGCATAGGACCCTTCAACTTCCTGGAGTGTATCGCGAAGTGCTGTGAACAGATCACATATCTTCTCTGTGTTGTCAAAGCTTCCATATAATTTTGAATGTAAAAGATGGGCAATAACCTCCGTATCTGTTTCGGATAAAAAATCATAACCCTCCTGCTGTAATTTCTCTTTGATAGCAAGATAGTTCTCGATAATTCCATTATGTACTATGGATATATCGCCGGAGTTATGTGGGTGGGAATTAATCGTGCTTGGGATTCCATGTGTGGCCCATCTTGTGTGTCCGATCCCAATATTTCCTTTGACCTCTTCGGGTATGATCTTTTCCAGTTCTCGTATTTTCCCGACGGTCTTGTATGTGTCGAGATTTCCATTGAGTATTGTGATTCCGGCCGAGTCATATCCTCTGTATTCGAGCTTTTTTAAGCATTCTATTAGTATAGGCGCTGCCTCACGGTTGCCTACATATCCTATGATTCCACACATCTTGCTCCCCCTTTAAACAACAATGGAATTTTCGGGCAGTATTTGGGCAATAGTCTTTCCTGATTCGATCCGACAGTTGTGGGATATCATGGATCCCGCTTTTACAAGGACCCTGTGGCCGATTATAATATCGTCGCCAGTGATCGCTCCCAGTTTTTCAGCAGTACAAAGTCCATCTTCCATCTCCATCTTTACATTTTCTTTGTCTTCAGCAACAAAGTAAGGTCCGATGATGTTGTTCAGTCCGATTATAGAATTTGAGATGGATCCATGTGAACGTATTCTGGTGTTATCCATAATTATACTGTTCTGGATCTGTGTGAAGGAGCCGACTGAAATGTTGTTACCAATAGCTGTGGATGGGAGTATCACGACATTGGGTGCAATTTCACAATTGTCACCTATAATTGTAGGTCCTACTATGTAACATCCAGATCTTATCACCGTGTTGCTGCCAATACTGACCTTGCCATGGATAATTGCGCCATCTTCAACGGTTCCTTCGATATTGTAATCCTCTAGTCTATCAAGGGCCATCGAATTATCCTTCAGCAGATCCCATGCAAAGACTGCATCTCTCCATAATGATCTTGTAAGAACATGATCTACATCCATGCCATCTTCGATCATCTGTTGGATGGTATCGGTTATCGCATACTCTCCCAGCGGGGATATTAATGTGTGTTCTATTCTTTCGAATATATCATGGTTAAATATGTATATGCCTGTGTTGATGATGTGGCTGAGTTCCGTGGTTGGTTTTTCTATGATCTTTGTTACTTCTTTTCCGTTTGAGATAACGACCCCATATCCGCAGGTATGTTCTTTTTTGATGGTCAGTATCGTTGCGTCGCCGGTATGCTTGTCTATAAGGTCCCTGATCGTTTGTGGTTCAATAACGTTGTCCCCATTGAGTACCATGAATTCCCGATCATCTTCTTCTATCAGGTCTGCTGCCTGTTTGATGGCATGGGCTGTGCCAAGCTGTGCTTTCTGGTGAACGTACTTGATATTGATTCCAAAATCGAGACCATCTTCGAAATAGTTCATTATACGCTCTCGTTCGTAGCCCACAACAAGTATTAGCTCCTTTATATCATTCTTTGCAAGTGACTCGATAACATGTTCAAGTATCGGTTTATTTGCGACAGGGAGCATGACCTTTGATCGAGTGGATGTAAGGGGTCTGCATCTGATACCTTCTCCTGCAGCCAGAATAACAGCTTTCATAACTTCTACTGGTCATTCTATGAATTTATATCTTGCCTTTTAATATATGATATTGAAAGCTATTAGCTACTCAATTTGAGGTTATAGGTTGGCCTATAAAAATAAGAAATAAATCAAAAAAAGACATTTGATGCTCAGCAGGACTGAACATCAATGAATTAATAAGCGGGCTGGCCGCTTATCTTGTGATCAGCATTTCTGCAGTTTCTGGCTTGTACTTCCAGTCTGCAGGGAGTACCTTTGTGGACTGGTAGTATTTAACGAGTCTTCTTATCTTGGACTCGGTTGACTGCAGTGATCTCTTGTTGTGTACATCCTTGTGGTTAGGAACAAGGTGCTTGCGCATTCCGATAGCTTTTACAATAAGATTGTACAGGTCTTCCGGTAAGTTTGGAGCTTCATCATTCTCTTTCAGGATGTCGGTGATCTTCTTTCCTGTTGCGAGTTTGACATCAGGCACTCCGTAGTTGTCCCTGAGGTGCATTCCAATGACGCTTGTGGAGTTACCAAGCTTCCACATATCGAGGATCACAGTTGTGATCTCTTCAGTTGTTGCTGTGGACCATGCTGGAGCTTCTGTCCTGATTGGTCTTGTTGATCCGGATTTACCTTTTGTACGAGTATGCATTTTTGCCATAGCATTCCTCCTGATGATTATAATTTGATCGTTTAGTGAATATTTATGTTTTGAGTTTATGCTCAAGTTAAGGGAACGTTGGGAACAATAACTTGAATCGTTACTTTGGCGAAGTGACCTAAATACACCTGACATTTAATATAAAGCTTATGTTCATATTACCAGATGGAAATGGTGATGTCCACATATCCATTGTTAACTTTCCCGTATATTTCCTCTACCTGAACATTTCTTAGTTCTTTTGTCGTATTGGTGTCCGTGGAGTTTATCATTTGTGAGACCGTTTCGTTGATCTTCTGATCCATATCGTTGTGGAGGTGCGTTGCAATGCTCTGCTGGTTACGTTCAATGATCTCCTTTTCAATAATGGATATTATGCTATTATTCAGTTCTGCAGGCATGGAACTGGTCCCATATGTCGTGTTCATGCTGTAATTCAGCATGTATGCTGCTACCAGCATTTCGGGATCCTCGTTTTCATCCTGTGGGTTGCTAATGAATACGTTTTCTGTGCTTTGGTCTTGCCTTATCAGACTTCTAAGGTATTCTGAGGGGAATACAATGTCTGTGATGAGTTCGGCAGTGGACGTTGATGCCCCTTCTATGGTGTTGTTGAAAGCTTCATGATATGTGGAGAACTTTGTCGTGTTGGATGAATTATGAACTCCTTCAAGTATGCTGTCGTTTATGTTTACAAAAAGTTCATCTCTGGATGTTCTTGTGTTTAATGGCAGTGTTATCCGTGAACTCTGACGGATTGCATCGTATGGTGGTGTAATTCCAACTGATATGGAGCTTTTTAGTGGATAATCTTCTACCGGTTCCCAATTTGCTTGAAGGTTATATTCATACCTTCCTCCTATTCTTTTATCGAGGTATGAAGCAATTGCGGCAGAGGTCTGTTCTTTATGCTCCTGTGCAATTGGATTGATGTAGCGGGTAGTTCCATTGCTATCTATTGCAAGTGTTAGTACCATGTCCTCTGCGATCATATCTGCGAAAGTGCGATGATGTTGCTGCCTTCTGAACATTGTATTGATGGGGTCGTTAACGATGGAATTCTCAGGAATTGTTATGCCTGTGATCGCAAGAGGTGTGATCTCATATCCAAATTCATCCACATTTGAGTTGAGCAAGGAACTTAAAAGATGGGTGTCAAAGTCCTGTGTTGCGGTGTATGCTGCTGCATCGTATTGCCTTTCTGCCATAATAGATGGCATAATTATGACTGTTGCAATGGAGATGAGCACAAGGAAAAAGAGTGCATCTGCCGTTGAAGAAAATGCACGCTGGTCCTCTATGAGTTTCGTTTTTGGCATAATTTTCCTTCTTTATATGTATCTTTTCCAGAGTCGGACAGTAAGTGTTCCGGATGTGTATTGTGCAGGATTTATCTCTATAATAACTGGGATGGATGCTGCTATTACATTTCCGCTTGCTGCATTTTTACTTTTTTGTATGTCCCAATTGTGTTTTCCGTCGTCGGTATGGATCTCTACTGAGAACTCATTGTTCGCGGAGAATCGTGCAAAGAAAAGCTCATGTGTTTCTCTGTCTGAGACCGGGTCTGAGATCTCTTCAAGTATCTCAGCGGATATTATGTCGGGTCGTGTTCCCTGTAGTTCATCCCAGCTGGCAATGTTTTCAGCTATTCGGGATGCTTCTTCGTAGTTCTCTATAGAATGGCTCTGCTCATCGTAGATGAGGTAGGCTTTTGACATGACTGCAGCAAAGACCACAAATCCAATGACTACCAGTGCTGTGGCAAGGATGTCATTGTGGGGTTCAAGGATCGCTTGCTCGTCATTGATGAACAAGTACAACTTCAAGTCTATTGACCTCGGAATCGTTTTTCAGGTAAATGGATGTTTTCTCAATGTGGACTATTTTTCCTGTATTTAACATTACTTCCTGACTGCCAACAGTTGAGATCACTTCAAGGATAGTGGGTGTATCCGTAATCAAAGGAAGTTCGAGTGTTCCGTGCTGTCCATTGAAATTATTTGAAAGGATTGTTCTCATTTCAGTTTCATTAAGTGGAATTGTCCTGAATGCGAGGGGTTTGACCGAGTGAATATTCTGCTCATGATAAGTCGTTTCAAATCGTATGTATTCGCCGGAAATAAATGCATTAATTGGATATTCGGAATTGAATGGATATGTGGAATATTGCCTGATGCTATCGGGCGAGATGCTGCCGATATCATCAATTGACATTTTCAGGTCAAGGACTTCGGAATCAAGTTGTCTTTGCATTTGGATATCACTAAAATCGGCTCCTATCTGGTAGAATGCGGCAAGTAATATTATGCTTGTTATCATCAATGCAGCTTTTGATAGGGTGAACTCGATCCAGCCGGATCGGTTCCTGAATATTTCCTGGATTGTATGGGGCATTATTTCGTTTTTCATTTTTATTTTTCAGATATCTTTACGAAGAGCATTCCTGTTATGGTTTCTCTTTCGGTTTCAAGTTTCAGTTCATGATGGCCGGGGGATATTGTGTATGCACCGGTCATGTTCTCGTTGGAAAATGCGGACATTGATTCGTATATGGTATGTCGTTCACCAATCTGCATATAATAATTTTTTGGGTTTGAAGGCCACAAGTTATCCTCGTGGGGCAGTTCTCCCATATGCACTTTCACTTTTTCCGGAATGTCGATCTCCAGATAAATGATACTTCCTTCTCCGCGTACGGAGATTTGCTCGGAGTTTGAAACGAGTTTGTCAATCTCGATTATGGCCATATTTTCGTCTGAACTTCCTTTTAGATCGGAGATCGCAGTGAAAAAAAGTGCCATTATGAGCAATATCAGGAGGGATGCAATTGTGAACCTTAAGGGCAGTGAATCGGCTGCCCTTTCGTTTTTGAGAAGTGAATACATACTTTTGGGTTATAGTATCAGTTGCTTTTTATCAACTGCATGGCTTCTTCAATTGGCAGCTGCAACTGCTCTCCGCTTTGCATGTTCTTTACTGTCAATTTACCCGATTCGATCTCTTTTTTCCCTACAATGACTACGTAGTCTGCATCAATGTTATTAGCATGGGATAGTTGAGTTTTGAAGTTGCGTTTCATGATGTCTATGTAAACGGTGAGTTCATTACGCATCTTTGTTGCTACTTTTATTGCATCAGTGCGGGTATCATCAGTTGCGACAATCACTACTTTATTTTCTTTTGGAGGCTGTATCTCACAGATCTCCATTATGCGATCGAACCCAACTCCGAATCCGGTTGAAGGTACATCTCCTCCGCCAAAGAGGGATATGAGTTGGTAGGAACCGCCACCACAGACCTGGTTCTGTGCACCAAGACCTTCTGCGTATATCTCAAACACCATTCCTGTGTAGTAATCCAGTCCCCTTGCGATGCCAAGGTCGACGTCGTAGTCGATCTCATATGCATCAAGCAGGGTAAGAAGTTCTTCGAACTTGTCGATCTCTTCAATGTCTCCCAGGATCTCTCTTGCTTTTGCGATAGCTTCTGAACCGCTTAGGCAGATTAGCTCAAGAAGGTTTCTTCGGAGTTCAGCAGGTGCGTTTATCTCTTCGAAGTAGTTGTCAAGTCCTTCATCGTCCTTTTTATCGACAAGGCGCATGATCTTGCTCTTTTGTTCGTCTTCTGTATCCTTGAGGATGTGGCGTATAATTCCTAAGTGACCAACATGCAGGTCACCTTTGATGCCTGCTGATTCTATCATGTTCGTTGCAAGGGCAATGATCTCTGCATCTGCGGCTGCGCGGTTGCTGCCTATGACCTCTACGCCAAATTGCCAGAATTCCCTGAAGCGTCCTTTTTGCGGTCTTTCATACCTGAAGCAATTCTCAAAATAGAACAACTTAAGTGGTCTGGACATTGCCTGCATTTCGTTGACGTACATCCTCATCACAGGTGCGGTAAGTTCGGGGCGCAATGTCATGTCCCTGTCACCTTTGTCGCTGAAATTATAAAGTTCGCCTACCACGCCTTCTCCGGATTTAAGGGTGAAGAGCTCCAGATGCTCGAATGTGGGTGTAATGACCTCTTTGTATCCCCATTTTGTCACTACCTGCCTCATGATGTTCTCTACATTTCTCCTGCGAGCGGTCTCTTCTGGAAGGAAGTCCCTTGTTCCTCTTGGTTTGCTGACTTTCATTTTGATCGAATCCTGCTGATGCGGATTATTATAATTATTTTCGGCACTACGTTTTATGCCATTATTCTTGTTATATTATGTAGGGCCTGTGGTATTTGGCTGGTCTATAGTAAGGAATGATGTATTTTATATTTTCGATTAGTTTTCTCATAAGATGTTGCCCGAAGAACGGTTGATTTTTGTATTTTCAAATAATTTGATGCTTCAATTTTATTATGGATCTGTGTTCTTTGATTGCTGAATTATATACTGGATACTATTTTCTGTGCTATTTTATTGTTGATGTATTCGTCGTTTGAAGTATTAAATTTGCATCTAATATATACCCATGTCACACATTGTCACACAACGTATATATGCAAGGGGGCTATTGTAGGGGTGCTCTCAATGAGCTGGTTGCTGTCGATTCTGACACGATCTGTTGAGAGTTCGAAAAACGTGATATATTTTCACGCATATCGGCACATTCTCCAAAAATGTGTCACAATCTTCC